>NZ_JBMQUD010000035.1:0-104833 GCF_057359045.1 Adhaeribacter sp. | reverse complement strand
GTAATTCCAGGCTTGGTTGGTTGCACACTTGCGGCCGGTTTAAAGGCTTTTCGGGTATAAGTTGCCGGATAAACCGCGCTTTTCCGTCCGGAGGGCAATACCACCTGCGTTTTTACTACAACGGGTTCATTCTCAGTTAAATTTAAGGTAACCGGCTGAGTGTATTGCTTGCTGCTGCTGCTGGTTGGTTCGCTGCCATCGGTGGTATAATAAACGGTGGCGCCTTTTACTGTAGGGGCCAGGTTAAGGATAACACTGCTTTCGGTGGTAATCATATCTTTAAAACCTACCGGCTCCGGAATCCTGAAGTTTACTTTTGCTTTTTCCATAGCGGCCAAACGTACCGGTAAGCGCTGCAAAAAGCGGTCGTAGTTTTTAGCAGTGGCCGGCGACCAGGCAATTTCAGATACGGCTAAAGCCCGGGGATACGTCATGTAATCGACGTGGGAGCCGGTGCTAATATTTTCGCCCCACACATTGCCTTGCACGCCTTTTATATATTGATGCTGCTCTTTGGTTAAAGAATCGGATAAAGGCTCGTAGTTATACACGGTAACCAGGGGCAAAAAAGCCGGGAAAGCGGGGGGCTCGGTACTGCGGCTGCCCTGGTAATAATCCAGGTATAAGTAGGTGTAGGGGCTCATAATTACATCGTGCTTCTGGCGGGCAGCGGCAATACCACCGCTTTCGCCGCGCCAGCTCATTACCGTAGCGTTGGGGGCCAAACCGCCTTCTAATATTTCGTCCCAGCCAATAATTTTACGGCCTTTGCTGTTTACAAATTTCTCGATGCGCTGAATAAAATAACTCTGCAGTTCGTGCTCGTTTTTCAGGCCTTCTTTTTTAATGCGGGCCTGGCAGCGCGGGCATTGGCTCCAGCGTTCTTTGGGGGTTTCGTCGCCGCCGATATGAATATATTGGCTCGGGAACAAAGGCATTACTTCGGTTAGTACATCCTGCAAAAAGGCAAACGTAGAATCGCTGCCGGCACAATATACTTCTTTGTTAATCATGCCGTGGCGTAATACGGTATAGGGACCGCCGGTGCAACCCAACTGCGGATAAGAAGCCAAAGCCGCCGTGGAGTGGCCAGGCATTTCTATTTCCGGAATAACGGTAATATGGCGTTTCGCAGCAAAGGCTACCACGTCTTTTATTTCCTCCTGGGTATAATATCCGCCGTAGCGGCCATTTTTGGTAAACGGCGAGTTGCGAATATTATCCATGGGTTCGCGCCAGGCCCCAACGGTTTGCAGTTTCGGATATTTTTTTATTTCGATGCGCCAGCCCTGGTCGTCGGTTAAATGCCAGTGAAACCGGTTTAGTTTGTAATGGGCCATAACATCAATAAACTGCTTTACATATTCTACCGAAAAGAAATGGCGGCTTACGTCCAGCATCAGGCCGCGGTAACCAAACCGGGGTGCATCCTGGATGCTGATATTCGGAAATTTAAGTGCGGTACTTTTTTGCAAAGGCGCTAATTGTTCCAAGGTTTGTACCCCGTAAAATAACCCGGCAGCTTTGCCACTCAACTCAATTTTATTGTTTTTTATAGTTAAAGAATAGGCTTCGGAAGCGGCATTTTTATCAGTTTTAATAAAAATACTGCCGGCCGGAGCACTACTGCCTTTGGTTAATTTAAGCTTATAGCCGTAGTTACTGAATAAAAACGCATTCCATAATTCGGCGGCGGCCCGTGCATCTTCGCCGGCATAAACCAAGGGCGTTTTAGCCGATAATGAAAATGTACCGGTCAGCAATGCTTTCTTTTGCGGCTCCGGTATTAAAGCTACCTCGGTTTGCTGCGACCTAACCGTAAAGGAATAAAAGAATAAAACGAATAAAATAAAGGAGAAACTAATTTTGTGATGCTTCATGTATTATTTTAATATTTTAATAATCAGGCAAATGAATAAAAATAGATTAAACTACCCGAACCGGTTGTGCTGCAAGCGGCTTGTGCTTTACTACAGGTAAAACAAAAGTTGCTATACAGCATAACAGCAGAATAAACCCTGATTATTTAAAGCTATTTTTGTTCATTTACTTAGGTGTTTAAAACAGGTAATTAAAGTACTGCGAATGCTTTCTGTTTTGGTAACCCGTTTAGCAGAGGTTAATTTATTAGTTAAAACCAGACACTTTTTGCTTAATCCGCTGCGCCAGGGTAAGGCGGTAAGTTTTATAAAATTATTGGCCCCGGCACGCTGTTTTTTGTGTAATTAATAAGAATAAACCACAAACTCCGACAAAAAACTAAGCCCCTGTAACCCAGAGAGCATGGTTAATTTAATATTCTTTAAATATTGCGGTGTTATGGGGTAAGTCTGGTAATTAATATTGCCCGGCTCGAAAGTTAAATTATCGCCTAATACAAACCAGTTGACGCCATCGGTGCTGCCTTCTAACTTAAAGCGGGTAAATCCGCGGGGGTTGTTCTGGCGCGGGGCCATGGCAATTTTAGTAACATAATATTGCTTTTTCATGTCGATGCTAATCCAGTGCGGGTAAGTAGCTTCCGGGCCCGGGCTATAGCGGGCGTGCCAGATGGTATTAATATTGCCATCCAAAACAGCCGAGGCTAAACCGGTATTTTCGCCGGTGGGCTGCTCGGTTGAGGCGGTTGCCACCCAGCCGGTAGTATTGGCCGGCCGGGCTTCGAGCTTAGGAGCTACAATTAAAAGTGTTTTAGCTAAAGGATTTAAAGCATAACCCGATGCCGATTTAATACTTAAAGGCAAAAGGTAATTTTTAGCGGCATCAAACTGCTTTGATTTGTATTTCAGGGTGGCTAGGTCCGATGATAAGCCGCCTTTCGGAATGGTTAAATCTAATTTATCTAGGGTATAGGCACCCGCCGGAAAGTGCTCGTACGGCTCTAAACCATTTGCCACCTGAATATTATTAATGCTATCAAACACGCGGCTGTCTTCCTGAAAAGAAACTTGTATATCGTTAGCGGGCAAGCCCAGCGCCCCGAAACCCGCATTAAACTGGAACATACGTTCGTCATCGGTATAAGGAAAGATGGTTAAATTTTGCACGCCCAAATTTGCTTTGGCAATAAATATGCGGGCTCCTTCTTTGGAGTCAGTCAGTTCTTCGTAAGGCGGAACATCCTCGCTGCAGGCCCCAAAAACCAGTACCAGGGCCAAAAAAAGTATATTTTTTAGTCTGAACATCTTCTTATAATTTTTCTTAATGTTATTAATACTTAGCGGGGATAATACACCCCAATAATTGGTCTCGGCACAAAAAAATATCGATTAATATCCCGGAAACTGAACCAAAGATTTATTGCGGTCCATTTCGTTCTGGCCATAAGGCATAAAATAAAATTTACGCTGCCAGGGAGCCCGGGTAAACGCCAAGGTGCGCACATGGAAACTAGGGTCGGATAAAGAGGTGCCGGCATTTACATTCATCCCATAAAATTCGCCACCCTGGTTAGCGCCTTCTTTGTCGGCTATTTTCCAGCGGCGGACATCAAAATACCGATGACCTTCAAAAGAAAGTTCAATGCGTCTTTCTAAACGAATTTCTCTGCGCAACTGCTCCTGGGTGCCACCTTGCAAGGCCGGCAAACCACCTCTGGTCCGGACGGCATTTAAATAAGTTAATACATCGGGGTGTTGCGGGTCCGACTCGTTTAAAGCTTCGGCGTAATTTAAATACAACTCCGCTAACCGGATTAACATGGTTGGGCGCCCGATAGTAACGTAAGGATTGGCACTAAAAGTGGGCGGAATATTTTTGCGAACGGTATAACCGGTTCTTGGCCAATCGCGGGGGGCACCGGCTTTGCCGGAGGTACCAGTATTAAAAAACTCAACCCGGGCATTATTAGCGCCCGCTTTGGGTACTCCCGGATTTAAAGCCCCGTTAAAGGTAATGTAGGAATAAAAGCGCGGTTCGCGGTTGGTATACATTCTGTTGGTACCTGCCACATAATACGCCGTAGTGGTATTTACATACTCATTTTCCTTATAAGTCGGGTTACCGGTTATAGGAGAACCATCAGCCATTCTAAATTCATCTACCAAACGCTGCACCACCGCGTGCCCATTATAGGCAGTACCCTGAATGGAGCGGGGGGCACCCGTAAATTCCCAATCTCTTATCCCACTTTCGGGCCGTAACCAAACGCCTTCGGCTTTGGCACCGTCCCAAAATAAATTGCGGGTAGAAAGAAAAGCCGCCTGAAACGGATTGGCATCGTTTACCCGGTACAAACTTTTGCCTTGTCTTTCGGCAATATCAATAGCGGCTTTAGCGGCCTGGGCCGCCTGAGCCCAGCGGGCAGCATCATACGTTTGGCTAATTAGTTGCTTTCCGTCCAGGTTTTTAAAGTCGGCCATTTCGGAGTTGCCATTATACAAGGGGCTGGCATGATACAGCAAAATCTGCGATTCCAAAGCCGTGGCAATTACCTGGTTAATGCGGCCCACCTGGGTATTATCGAACTGGGTAGTTCCTACTATATAATTATCGAGCGGTAAATTCTTTTTGGCTTCGGCAACTTCATTTAGCACAAATGCGACGCACTCGTCCCAACTGCTACGGGGTATTTGCAAAACATCTTCCGGACTAACAGATTTTAAAGGCATAATTACTACCGGGCCCAGTTCTTTCATAAGTAACCAGTAATAATAGGCCCGTAAAAATTGGGCTTCGCCTTTGTATTGCAGTATTAATTCCGGACCGTTTGCTAACACCTGAAGTTCGGTATTCCGGTCAATATTTTCAAGGAAAATAGTAGCCAGCCGGATATTTCGGTAATAAGTGGTAAACTTGGTTGGGGTATTACCTGAACTTATAGCACCGCTATTCAGGGCCGGGGTATTCCAGTTACCGGCATCCAGTTCGTCGGTGGTGGTGGTAAAAACATAAACAAAATTATTCAGATTCCAGGTATTCGGAATATCGGTATACAGCCCGGCCAGCCACCTTTCGGTTTGCTCCCGGTTGGTAAATATTTTTTCTATGGTTACAATATTATCCGGCTGCGTATCAAAATAATCGTCTTTACAACTGGTGGTAACAAAGGTTAATAACCAGAATAAAACAAACCGTACTTTAATATTTATTAACTTTTTCATTTTCTGATTTTATTGGAAATTAACACGTACCCCTAAGTTATAAGTAGTTATATTCGGATAAATGGTCCCGGTGCCATTGCCCAGTTCCGGGTCCCAGAATTTCCAGGGTGAGAAAGTGAGCAGGTTGGTACCATTCAGGAACAGCCTTACTTTTTTTATGTGTGCATTGGTTAAAAACGCACTTTGATTTAGCGTATAGCCAATTTCAGCTTGTTTTAACCGGAGGTAATCGGCCCGCTGAATCCACCAGGTGCTGGTGTAATAATTGGTGGTAATATCCTGGTTGGTTGATAACCGGGGGTAAAAAGCATTGGGGTTCGGGTTCTCGGGCGTCCAGCGATCCTGAACTTTTTTGTACATATTGCCATAAGTTGGCCCCTCGCTAAATGGGGTGGTACCCCGGCCGGCATTATAACTAAAATCTACCTGGCCTACGCCCTGGAAAAACAGGCTTATATCAAATCCTTTTATTCCCCCGCCAACGCTTAAACCATAAATAATGCGCGGAATATCGCCGTAGCCAATAGCGGTTTGGTCATCGCTGTTAATTATACCGTCGCCGTTTAAATCTTTATATCGAATATCGCCCGGCCGTACATCACCGGCCTGTATTGCGGCATTTTCTATTTCTTCCTGGGTTTGAAACAAGCCGGTAGCAATGTACCCAAAACGCTGGCTAATACGCTGGCCTATGCGGTTTAAATACGGGTACCGCCATTCGGGTAAGCCATCAAAAACTGCTAAGTTCTGGTTATAGTTAAACACCCCTCTAAAAGAAACAAATTTCTTTTCCGTCCAGGATTTATTATATTCCAGGGTTATGTCTATGCCTTTGTTTTTGGTTTTACCAATATTGTTATAAGGAATATTATCTATGGTATAGCCAGAGCTATAAGGAATTACATAATTAGGCAATAAAATGCCTTCTCTTCTTTCTTTAAATAACTCTACGGTTAAATCAATATTTTTAAGAATATTTAGTTCTATGCCTAAGTTTTGGCGATAAGAGGTTTCCCATTGTACATCGCCGCCAATCCGGGTTTCGCCTAGGCCCACAAAATCGCGGTAAGATCCGGGCTCGCCAAAGGTGTACCTACCCATATCGCCAATGCGGGTAAGATATAAAAAGCGCAGGTTGGGATCGTTTACGGCGGCATTGCCCGATAAACCATAGCTATACCGGAGTTTAAAGAACGGCAAGATATTGCTAATAGGTTTATAAAAATCTTCGTTAGATACAATCCAGCCTACGCCAAAAGAAGGGAAAAATCCATAACGTTTGCTGGGAATAAAATTATCGGAGCCGGAATATGAAAAATTCCCCTCGGCAAAATATTTGTTGTCCAGGCCGTACGTGGCCCGACCCACATAATTTCGCTGCCGGTAAGGAATAAAAGCCTGGTAGGTTGTAACATTGGCGTTACTGAAATCGGATTGGTTAAATAACAATAAACCCGATACACTGTGCCGGTTAAAATCACGCTTGTAATTCAGGGCAGCTTCGGCGTATAATCTGCGGTCCATTTGCCGGGCAACACTAAACCCTAATGCTTCATTGCCGGGAGAAGAAATTTCGGTTATTAAATTACCATCGTTGTCTCGGCGGGAGGCATAATAGGTTTGCAGGGTACGGCTTCTGGTTAAAAGGCTGGCTGCATTTACATCAAAGGCAAACATACTCGTGGCACTTAATCCCTTTACCAGCATTTTTAAATCTTGCGTAACCCGGATGTTGGAGCGTACGGTAGAATATTGGCTGTTTCGTACCCCAGATTGCGTAAGAGCCATGTAGGGGCTTATTAGGGTGCCCGGCAACTGGGGCCACTGGCCATTAGAATATTGCGTTGGAATTACGTGCGGGGCAGAACTGGTAGCTAAGGTAAAAAGATCATTAATGCCGAAAGCCGGCAGGTTCACGTTGGTCAGAAATCCGTTTATACCTAAATCTAGTTTAGTAGTACTGGTAAGATTTACATTTACATTACTCGTAAAGTTAAACCGGTCTAACTTTAATTCGGAGTTATAAGCTTCTATATTTTCGGTTTTAAATAAACCGGTTTCACCAAAATAACCGGCAGAAATGTAATAATTGGCATTTTCGGAGCCGCCATTCACATTCAAATTTAACCGGGTATTTTCTCCGTAATCTTTAAATAACTCTTCGTACCAATTTACATTCGGGTATAAATCCGGATCTTCGCCGGAACGATGCTTATTTATTCTTTCTTCGGTGTACAAAGGCGTACGCCCCCGCATGGTTAAGCCTTCGTTGTACAAGGTCATAAACTCCGGGCCATCAATAAATTCGGGCAAGAAAGTAAATTTATTTATACCCTTATTAAACTCCGCATTAATGAGCGGCCGGCCTACTTTTCCTCTTTTAGTGGTTATCAGAATAACGCCATTGGCACCTCTGGTACCGTAAACGGCGGTAGAGCTGGCATCTTTTAAAACGGTAAAGCTTTCAATGTCTTCGGGATCAATATTACTGATGCTACGATCGGGCACACCATCTACCACTAACAATGGTCCCTGCGGACTGGATGCAAACGTTCCGACTCCCCGAATAAATAAATTATTTGTTTCGGCTCCCGGCGCGCCTCCCCGTTGGGCGGCCACAATACCCGACAAACGACCGGCCAGCACCGTGGTTAAATCCCTGACCGGCGTTTTTAATTCAGCCGGGTTAACGGTTGATTGAGAACCTACGGCACTTTGTTTTTTCTGAGTGCCAAAGCCAACCACCACCACTTCATTTAGTTTTTGCCCTTCAACATCCGGTAAAAGTTTTACGGTAACATTTCGGTTATTATTTATTCTAATGGTCTGGGTTATATAGCCCAAAAAAGAAACCATAATAGAATCATTCTCCGATTCTACTTCTATCATGAATTTACCGTTCAGGTCTGTAGAGGCACCTTTGGTCGTCCCTTTTATTTGAACGGTTGCCCCGGGCAATGGGCCACCTTTTTCATCTACCACCGTACCATTTAGTACCCAACTGGCTGCCTTGGTAAGCGGGGTATTATTTATTTCGGGGATGCTCTTTATCAGGATGGTATTTTTTAAAAGAACATAGGTAAAGGGTTGGTCGCTAAAGCACTTTTCCAGCGCATCTTTCACTGGGGCATTCTTAATATTAATGGTAACCGGACGCGCTTTATTTAAATAATTAGCTTCATATAGCAAATCGTAGCCGGTTTGCTTGCTTATAGCTTGTAAAACTTTTTCCAGTGGGGCATTTTTCTCGATAAGGGTAACTTTCTGCGAAAAAACGGCAGCGGTTGCCTGTAAGCTAATTATGGTGGTTAGTAAAAAGATAAGTTTCATAATTAAAAGCAACCTAAAAGAACGAATAGCATAATTTCCCAGACGTAAAGTTTTGCGGCTTATAATATGCGTACTATGAATGTTTAAATTCATATAATTTAAAATAATTAGGTTTAAATTTAATCTTACTATAAAGGCTGATAGGCTAAATGCCTTTCTTACTGCCAGGGCGTTCCCGCGCCCTGGTTACTGCCGGGCGTAATTATTTTAACATATATATTCTCCTTCCTGCTGTTTTAAAGGTTATACCACTGGTTATTTCCATCATTTGTAAAACTTCTGCCACGGTTACCTGTCTGGAAATTTTGCCATTAAACTTGTAAGGCGGCAGGTTGGTGGTTTCAAACTCTACCCCATACCAGCGCTCGAGTTGTTTTATTACCATTAGAATAGGCGTATTATTAAATACAAAGAAGCCTTCTTTCCAGGCCATTACTTCTTCTGTATCTACAGCCGCCGTTCTGATAACCGCCGCCTCGTTTACCAACGATTGCTCACCAGGTTTAAGCACTATTCTGTTGTCTCCGGCTTGTATGGCCACGCTGCCTTCTATCAGTGTGGTTTTAATGTCGTTATCATCTTTATAAGTATTTACATTAAAATGCGTACCCAGTACTTCTATAAGCTGGTTTTGGGCGGCCACCTGAAAAGGTTTAGCAGGATTTTTTGCTACTTCAAAATAAACTTCGCCAGTTATTTCAACCTTCCGGATCTGGGCCGTGAATTGCACCGGAAAGCGGATGGAAGAAGCTGAATTTAACCATATATGTGAGCCATCGGCCAGTATTACCTGGTATTTGCCGCCAATGGGGGTTTCAATAGTATTGTAAGTAGCACGCTCGGCATTAGGCTCATCTTCCGGGCTGTTACGGGCATAAAAGTTATAAACTAGTTGCCCATCCTGGGCTTTGGTTATAACCATGCCGGCTTCTTCGGCCAGCTTGCCGCTAGTGGCATCATCTAACAAAATCTTTTTTCCGTTTGCCAAGGTTAAAGTGGCTTTATTGCCAGCGGGCTTTATATCCTGGTTTTGGCTAACCGGCGGCATTGAGGTAACGGGTTGGTGGGTTCTGTAAAAGTATAGACTAAAACAGACTAAAAGTAATATGCTGGCAGCTACAGAAATTTTGCTATAGATGGTTCTGCGGTTAAAATGAATAGTACGGTTATGGGGTGCTACAGAAACATGCGCATTTACTTTTGCGCGCATCCGCTCACTCGCCGCTTCTATTTCTTCTTCGGAAGGGGGAAAGGTATCCTTTTTTAGTTCGTGCAAAAAACCGGACTCCACCAGCGTTTTTTCTTCGGGTGTACAGAGGCCCTGCGCGTACTTTTTAAGTAATTCTTCAGCTTTATGCTTATCCATTGTAAAAGCGGTTGACTACCCACTTCTACTACATGTCGGGTTAATAAGGCTTATGGCCTAAAAAAATAAATAATTATAGCGGAAATAAAATTGAGAGAAAGGAAATGATACCTAACTTTAATCGTAAAATGTTGAGGGCATGGTTTATATGGTTCCGGACGGTCTTTTCCGAAATACTTAGTTCCTGGGCAATTTCCCGGTGAGACAGGCCCGCATCGCGGCTAAACTTAAATACTTCCTGCATTTTGCGGGGCAAAACGGCCACTTCTTTCTCCACTAAACTTTCCAGTTCCTTTTCATTTATATAATCATCTGTAGAGTAACTGCCTTTATTGATAAAGGCCTGGAATTCTGCAGTGTAATCTAGCCTGACTTTTTGTTTTGCAACTAAATCCAGAAACTTATACCGGACGGCGCTAAATAAATAAGCTGAAAGCGAAGATTTGAGTTCGAAATTTTCCCGCTTATCCCAAAGAGATATAAATATTTCCTGCACCACATCTTCTGCTTCTTTTTTATCCTTAATTACTTTGAGCGCATAGATATACAAAAGCCCGTTGTACCGGTTAAAAATCTGAGTAAAGGCCAAATGCTGCCCCTGCCTTAATAAGGCTATTAGTTCTAGATCGGAAAGGGTGCTATGATCAATCATACAAGATTTGCACTTAAATATATTTAATTAAGATTTAAGTACCAAAACTAATTTAAGCAGTTAATTACCTTATTAATAGTTCTGCTTTCAGAATATTTATTACATAATTCTTAAATCTATTTAAATTAATTAAAGATGATGAGAATGTACAGTCAAATTAATTGGAAAACCTGGATCAGGTATTTATATAAATATTCATCAATCACAATTAAAGTTTGGAACTTACTGCCGGATACCAGCAAATTGCTCATCAAACCCATTCTCCCTCTACTATTAACCAGTTTCGGCTGCATTAAGGGGTGCCTTACCCCATTGGGGAGCCTACGTTCTCCTTTTTTCTTTTTAATTAATTTTCTTTCTCGGCTACTTCTAAAAACGTTAAGAATACTGCTTTTTTTATTACGACTAGCTCATATCTAGGCTTAAGATTCATGCCCGACAATTTTTCTGCTTGATTTACTTTATATTAAAAGTTATAATAAAAAATATCGCCATTGTTTAACAATGGCGATAGGGTAATAGATTTGTTTAGTTTAAATTTTAGAGTTACAACTTTAAAACCAAGTTAACCCAGCTTTATTCACATGGATGGTTAAAGTACGTAAAAGCTACCGTAATTAATTTTATCTGGTACTTGATGGTCGTTGGTCATTTGCCTTAAGTTGCGGTCTATGGTTCTGGCTATAGTCGTCACGGGCGTATCAGTTGGCTTTTTCTCAAAGGGATCCTGCAGGTGGATAGCCATTTTTTCGATGAGAAAGAAGGAGGCAGCAATGGTAACCACCATGGGAATAACCATAATACCAAACGTATCGAGCAGCGCAAAGGGCAGTAACAGAATAAAAATAAATAAAGAAAAGTGGATGTAGAGGCTATACGTAACCGGGAATACCGTATTCTTAATTCTCTCGCATTTTCCCATGGCGTCGCAGAGGCGCGTAAGTGTATTTTCTAGCTCAACCTGCTGAAACGTATTAATCTGGTCTTCTTCCAAAAGCATTTTTAAGTCGCGGCCGTGTAGTTGTAATAACGCGTTGGGTACATTGTCGTGGTTCATAACAAAATTAAGTTCTTCGGGCTCGAGGTATTTTTGCAAGCCTTCGGTGGGCGATTCGCTGCGGAGCGTTTGTCCCAGACTATAACACCAGGCAATCTGACGATTAATAAACCGATCCTGAAAGTTCTTTACCTGAACTGACATGTACGGGTCAGACATAAAATTAAGCAGTTGCCGGGTAAGGGTACGCGAATCATTAACAATGGCCCCCCACACAATTCTGGCTTCCCACCACCGGTCATAAGCCTGGTTAGATTTAAAAGCCAGCAGTAACGATAGTACTGTACCCAAAACCATGGGTACGCCTAGCGGAATGGAAATATTCATCACATGGAAAAATTTATCGGTTATGCCAATAAGCGTAACATAAATTGTTACAAAACATATTTCATATTTTATATTACCCAGTATGTACGATACCGGAATCTTGGTTTTAAGAAGCATAGAAATCTGGATTAAGCTTTAAGGCTAATTTTTTTAACTGATTTTAATACCAATTTTGGGTTAGCGGTTAGGCTCTAAGTAAGGGTGAGAAAAGGTACCCGGGTGTGCTTAGACACTTCGCTGGAGATTCTTTTGCGGGTAAAAATGTTGCCGAATAAATTCTTTTTGCGGCCGGTTACCAGCAGGTCTACCTTAAATTCTTCTAAAAAGGTGTATACCCCACCGGTAAAATCATTTTCCTGAATTAAATGGAAAGAACAATTTAGTTCTTTTAGCTTCTCATTCAGGTAAACTTTATTAAGTACGTATTCCAGTTTATCCATATTGGTGCCTGGTTTAAATACCACTAAAAAGGTAATATGGTAATTTTTACTGGATGTAAGATTTATGAGTAAATCATCGAGCAAAAGGGTATATCTGTCGTCGGTATCCAGTACGTAAGCAATTTTCCGGAAAGGCATAGCCTCTAAGTTGTCCGGAATGTAAAGCACCGGGCAGGAAATATCTTTTATCAAGCTGCTGAAGGAGTCAAAAGTATTTTTTACGTTGCTTTTTTTATCTACAACCGGGCTCAGCACCAAGTCTATGGCTAAGTTGTCGATAAAGTTTCTGACTTTGAGCGGGTCTTCGCCGTACAGGTGCACCACTTCTAAATTGCTTATCTCCACGGCATAGGCTTTTCGTATGCGTTCCAGGGTTTTATTAAAAGCGCTGTTTACGCTTTCTAACCGGTCTTCTTCGCGGGGGAGCATTAAAAGATCAGGAATAGAATCTGGAAGCGGAATAAGGTGAAGCAGAAAAATCTGGCAGGTCTCGCCTTTCATTATTTGCAGACCATACTTTATTAGATTTAAAGACTGATTGGATAAATTCGTTGGGATAGCTATTTTTTTCATAAGTTAATAGGTTCAATAGTATTGGTGCCACATTATTTTTAATGTCGCAAAAATCTATTACCCTAATTAAGCTCCCGTTAATACCATATTAAAATGTAATAAAAGTTGTTTTGCTCAAAATCCAGGCTTTTTTAAGCGTTCTTTAATGTGTCTGTTTTCTTTTTTATTCTGGTATAAAATAGAAAAACGGGTAAAATAAATTATTAAAGCTGTTTTTATATTTATTATAGACTTGGTAGAAATTTGACCTATATATTTTGATTAAATTAAAATTATATTAAAAATGAGTTTAGATTTAGTGTTATGGATGAATAAAATACTAGTTTTATTAATAAATCGCTTTAAATATATAGTGTTTATGTATTTGTCTTAATAGGAATGAGGATGAGAGCATGTTTATTTAATAACAGAAGTGAATTGCTGTTATCTCAACCACCTAAGTGGAATTAGGTTTAAAAATTAATAAACATCTAACAGGCTCTGAATAGATGGAATAATAACCACCAGAATAAAATAATAGGGTGATTTCTAATTTAAAAGCATCTCATTTTGCCTACCTATTCTATGGTAAGCATTAATTAACTAATTCATTAAATCTGTCCTAAATACTTTTTGAAAGGCAAGTAGTTAAATACAGAAATGGTTTTAGCCTACGTTAATAAAGCGAAACAATTAAACTTTACTCTTTGAGGTAAATAGACTGGTTTTTGCCTTCGTAGGTACCATATTTACTTTCAAAGCCTTTATCGGGGAAAAGCGTATCGGAAAATAAAAGGGTTATTACCACCGCAGCCAATACCGCAAAAAAGAACCAGATTAATTTGTTTAAAGATCCAATCTTTTCCAGTCTAGCAAAAAAAACTTTCATGGGCTGTCTCTTTAGATTACAATTTGTAATTAAGCTATTTAAACGCAATTTTACGCCATTTTGATTCTTTCGGAGGTTAAAAAAATAAGCTATTTAGTTAAAATATTACCTGACGAAATATTTGCTGAATCTAAAATTAAGTCAATATGAGCTTAATAGATGAGCCCGGTAGGAACTCATTTAAGTAAGAGATTTATTATAAACGTCTGGCTTAAAGTAGTTTAGCTAAGGCGCAGGTGTACTACCCAAAGCTACTTATAACACCAAAAGAAATATCCTTTTTTTGGTATAAGTTAGGTTGTTGGCTTATCTTAATAAAACAGGAATTTTACATACGCTTTAGTTAAACAGCACCGCGTAAAAGCAAGGAATTTACAGAGGCAATCATAATTTTACCCAGATAATCATTCAGAATTATTTAATTATCCCGTATACGTATCAGAAGTATTCCGATAAACACTGGATACCAGGTAATAAGGATTTAGCCCATAGTAGTAAGTATTAAATCTAAAAAATACAG
The DNA here is from genome assembly GCF_057359045.1 of Adhaeribacter sp. Classification (NCBI taxonomy): domain Bacteria; kingdom Pseudomonadati; phylum Bacteroidota; class Cytophagia; order Cytophagales; family Hymenobacteraceae; genus Adhaeribacter; species Adhaeribacter sp. The sequence goes on along the minus strand of NZ_JBMQUD010000035.1, from coordinate 90,598 downwards.
ATAACCCCATAATCTTATGCACCTCGATTCGGCCACGCTGCAGGGAATAATCTCCCGGATAGATTTACTTATTCAGGAAGCTTTAAAATTTGAAAAAAAGTTTGCGGCGGCGGCGACTCATTCGTCCTTCCGGAATAGTAAATCAAATTTATTGCATTATTTAAGTTTCCGGCGCCACGATTTGCGCGAACTGCAGGAGCAATTAAGTAAACTGGGCTTGTCGTCTTTGGGCCGATCAGAGGGGCACGTAATGGCAAATTTATTGGCGGTGCGGCACCAGTTAAATTTATTACAAACCCGGCAAGCGGCACCGGTTACTAAACCAGCCACCTCTTTTGAGCAAAGCGAAGTTTTGCTGCAGGAACATATTCAGGATTTACTGGGGCCCGGCTCTCCGGGTAGGGAAACCCGGATTATGGTTACATTAGGTACCGAAATGGCTACTGATTATGAGTTGGTAAGGCAGTTGTTAAAAACGGGTATGAACTGCGCCCGCATTAATTGCGCCCATGATGACAAAATAATCTGGGAAAAAATGGTTAAAAATATCCGGCGGGCCGAAAAAGAGCTGGGCATACCATGTAAAATATTATTTGATTTAATGGGGCCTAAACTGCGCACCGGTCCCTTAAAGCCGGGCCCCAAACTGGTGGCGGTGCACCCGCTCCGGAGCATTACCGGGCAAATTCAGGCACCCGCTAAAATATGGCTTTCGGGTGTTAACCTTAAACCGCCGGTAAAAACCGATGCTGTACTGCCCGTAGAACCGCTATGGGTTAATCAGCTACAACCCGACGATATTATAAAGTTTAAAGACGACCGGGGCCGCAAGCGTTTACTGTACGTAACCCAAAAAGAAACCGGCGGGGTAGTGGCCCATTTGTTTAAAACTTCCTACATCAGCACGGGCACTATTTTACAAATCCAAAACCGCGACTTACCCCGGCGGATTACCGAAGTAGCGGAGTTGCCACATCTGGAAGTACCTATTTTATTGCATAAAGACGACTACCTGGTGTTACACAAAGACCTGGTGCCCGGCGAGCCGGCCCAACTGGATGAACAAGGCCAGGTGGTACAACGGGCCCATATTGCCTGTACCTTGCCCGAAATATTTACCCAGGTAAAAGCTGGTCAGCCGGTTTTGTTCGACGACGGCGAAATTGAAGGAGAAATTCAGGAAGTGACTAAAGCCTCGCTGATAATTAAAATTACGGCTGCTGGCCCATTGGGTAGCCGCTTACGCGCCGATAAAGGCATAAATTTACCCGAGAGCAACTTAAGCATTGATAAGCTTACCGATAAGGATAAGCACGATTTAGCCTTTGTGGCAAAACACGCCGATGTTGTAAATCTGTCGTTTGTAAACCAGCCGGCTATGGTAGAAGCGCTGCAAGCCGAATTGCAAAAATTAGGAGCGAGCCATTTGGGCATTATGCTTAAAATAGAAACAAAAGAAGGTTTCCGCAACCTGCCGCATTTGTTAATGACTGTTATGCGCAGTTATCCGGCCGGCATAATGATTGCGCGCGGCGATTTGGCCGTGGAATGTGGCTGGGAGCGTTTGGCCGAAGTGCAGGAAGAAATTTTGTGGCTTTGCGAAGCAGCGCACCTGCCGGTGGTTTGGGCTACTCAGGTGTTAGAAAAGCTGGCAAAAAAAGGCAGGCCATCCCGCGCCGAAATAACCGATGCTGCCATGTCGCAGCGGGCCGATTGCGTAATGCTCAATAAAGGTACTTACGTAGTGGCGGCCATAGAAATGCTGGATGGCATTTTAAAACGCATGCAGCACCACCAGTACAAAAAAACGGCTATGTTACGGAGCTTAAACGTTTCGGAAATGAATGATTTTTTTGCCGAAAGCAACCCGTAAAATTTATTTAGCTTTAGCCCTAATTAACTTTATCAGCCGGAGTAATTATATTAATATTTTAGCGGGTGGCTAAAAAGAGCATTATTCCGTTTAATAGCCATAATTTTAATTTGCAGGCGCCGTTAACTTAATGTACCTTGTTTCCACCGGAAGCTGTTCTAAAAACAATTAAATGTATTCTTTATGAAATCCAGATTTACCTCTTTCCTGATGCTGTTAATCATAACCAGTGTATGCTTAACCGAATTGGCTTGTAAAAAGAAGAAAAAGGATGAAGTAACGCCGGAGGATATAGTAACGGGTATAAATTTAATTTTAGATGCACCCAAGGGTAAACAAGATGTAATTGTCTATTACAACGAACCAACGGGTGTAAATGGCAAAACCTCACCCAATACCATTACCCTCGATGCCAATACCCTGTACGCCGGTACCATTACCCTGGAAGACGAAAGCGTAACGCCCCAAGCCGATGTTACAAATGATTATACCATTAACTACCGGGCCGTAGGCACCACCTTAACCATTAACCCCAACAATAAAAATCCGCAGGTACAAACAACCGGGGCTACTACGGACAATGCCACTTTTGAAATAACTTTAACCAAAAACGGTAAAAATTATACCACCAAATTCCCGTTGGTAGTACGGCCCTGATAAACCTGGTTATTTAATGGCGTGTGTATTTACCTTCGGTGCAATATGGGGGGTGGCATTGCCGTAAATTTTGTTTGTACCGTTGTAAGCAATATCTGTTATTTTAACCCTAAACCAGGTAAAATCGCTGTTCTTTAATTTCCAGGTAAGGGTGGCCTGGGTGGGTATCCGGATCCCGTCAAATTCCTGGTAACTATTTTCGTCTACCGTTACTAGCCAGTCTTCTAGCGTGGCTCCTTCGGGCCGGGAATAATAGCGCCGGGCTGTAAAACTTACTACATCGCCGGCCAGGTTAAATTTAAATACCCCATTGGCGGTAATGCCGCCGTAGCGCATGGTGGCCCTGGCACTAGTGGCATCTATGGTTTCCCAGGTAATATAAGGTTGGAGCGCCGCCGACGGAAACCAAATGATTTCGGCCAGGTAACGGAGCAAACTACCCTGGTCGGTTTCTTTGCCGCTGCTATTGGCTACCGGCACCAACGAGAGTAATTTAATGAGCATATGGCCCCGGCCATTTATGTATTTGTCGCGGCCCAGCAAGTGTAGCCAGGCCGAAGGTTGTACTTTGGTCTGCCACAAAAAGCTTGGCGTATTTACGGTAAAATATTGTTCTGCGGTAAAGGGCATCCATTTACTTTCCGGGTTTATTTTCATTTCGCCGCGTTGCTGTAAATGCACGGCATACGTCAATTCTTTACCAATGCACTGCGTTTGGTGCAACCATTTTTGTACTACGGGCGGCAATATTTTTACCATTTCGGGGGTAACTACTAGGGGGGGCGTAGCCGGTAGGTTCTGGTACGAAATAAGTTCGTGACGCACCATTTTATTAAAATGCCAAGTGCCAAAACCTACCGCCAGGGCTATGGCAGCAATAATATTACCAATGGTACCAAACTTGGCCTCCGGCCAATACATAAAAATTAATATTTGCGAAACTATTACCGCCAGGGTGCCGGGTATCCACCACCAATCTTTTTTAATAACAAACAAAACGGCGGCCAGCATAAAAAAAGTTGCAGCCAGAAGCCACAAAATACCAACTGTTTTAAAGGAAAAGGCTGTTCCGGAAAGCAGGGAGTTAACATTTGGCGGTTGATAAAGAGCAATATGGAAGACTTTAACAAAGCCCAGTAAATGCATAACCCCGTGTATTAACAAAATAAAAGTAAAACCAAAGCGTAACATTTTTTAGCCTATTTTAGCGCCAGAAGAAAGGTTTCGGGGGCTAAAGTAGTTTTTAAACCAGAGAATTAAATTGATATATATCATCTTGGACTAAAAAGCTTTATACATAAGATTGTTTAAATCCTGAACTGTGTTAAAGTTGAAGCTTATAGCTTTAAGTGGATGTTTTAACAACTACCCAAATAGTTAGTTAATAATTCTATTTCGAGAAAAGTAGTTATTTAAGCCGCAGAAAAATAAATATCTGTTAGTAATGGCCTGGACAATCTGGTCTGAATAAATCAAGTGCATTACACCTTTGTTTAAAGATTTGTACTAATTCAGTTGCATTGATAAGAATCATCGGAGAAACCAACGCATATCAGTTTAAAGGTGCGGTTAAGAACGTAGATTTATAATTTATAACAGGCGCTCGTGGGTGTTTGTACCGAACTTAAAATATTAACGCTACTGCCATGAAAACAATATTAGTCCCTACCGATTATTCGATTGAATCCAGAAATGCTTTGGTATTTGCTTTAAATCTGGCGGCTCACGTTAAAGCCAGAATTGTGCTGGTGCATGTTTTTCACCAACCTCTTACGTTTGCCAATGCCACGCACATGCCGGATGCCGTAAGTGCTTTGGAAGAAGAGAAAAATATAATATTAAAAGAATTTGCGGCAGAGGTTCGGGCCGAGAATCAACAGGATTTTACCTTAAATTTTATTTCTAAGGAAAATGCTGTTGAACCACTTGCGGATGAACCCGAAACAGAATGGCCTTTGGCCGGTAGTTATCACGTAATAAAACCAGACCAGGCGATAGCCAACTTAGCCGCAGTTAAAATTAAAACTCAGGCAAAATTTGGTTGGCCCGCCGAAGAAATTTTAAGGGTTGCGCATACCCACCAAGCCGATTTACTCGTAATGAGTACCCGCGGAGCAAATGCCTTAAGTCAGGCGTTTTTAGGCAGTACCGTGGCCGCTATTATTGGCGCAGGCGAAGTGCCAGTATTGGCATTGCCACCCCACACTACCTACAAACCTTTTAAAAACATAGTTTTTGCTACCGACCTGAACCAATTACCGACAATAGAAAATTTAAGAATAGTAAAAGGTGTAGCCGATTTATTTGCTGCCGAATTAAAAGTTTTGCACTTATACGGGCAGGCAGATGTAGGTACTGTACAGGAAAAAACCATTAAAGCGCTGGCCAGCTTGGGCGAACAACTAGCGGGTAAAGATTTTAAAGTATATTTCCGGCAACGCAGAAATATACCGGGCGGTATTCAGGAATTTGCCACCGAACAAGCCGCCGATTTATTAATTGCTGCGCCTAAAAACCATACTTTCCTGGAAAAACTTTTGGGCCAAACTGTAACCGGACAGCTAACCGAAAAGCCATTTATGCCCTTTTTAACCCTGCCGTTTGCTGCTAGGCCGGTAAAGCATTAAGTAACCGTTAAAGAAATACCTAACGCCCAATAGAATGCTGCTTTAAGCTGCGGTACGAACCAGCAGGGCGGCGGCATTGCCGCCAAAGCCCGCTGCGGTTATTAAAATTCGTTTAATAGAGCCGGGTTTAGGTTGGGGTAAGTGGTTGGTGCCCGGAATATTTAAATAGTGTTGGGTCTCTAAAATATGTACAGCATAACCCAAGCTTAAAGTAGCCGAAGCGCCCAAGGTATGGCCCAGCAACCATTTATTGGACGTAATAGGAGGTAAATGGTCTGGACCGAATATATTTCGCAGGGCATTTAACTCGGCGGCATCGCCGGCTACCGTGCCGGGGGCATGCATAATAATCAAATCTACCTGCGGGGGCGCCTCGAAATAGGTAAAAGCATCCTGAATGGCCGATTGAAAATTATAGCCTTCTGGCGAAATTCCGGTTTTGCTGTTAATTTTTTCAAAGCCAAAGCCTATAGCTTCAATAATTATTTGCGCCGGATTGCCCGCATGTAATTCTTGGTCGCTTATTTTTTCTAGGGCAAATACCGCCGCGCCTTCGCCCAAAACAAAGGTGTTTTTCTTTTCCGGATTATGGGGGCGGCACGGGAAATTGCTTTCGCCGGTGGCGTAAATGCCCAGGGCTTTCATTTGCGCCACCGTAAAAGGCGTAAGCGGCGCTTCGGCTGCTCCCGCCAGAAATTTGCGGGCCATACCGGCTTTTAACCAGGCCACGCCGTTGGCTAAAGCCTGCAGGCCGGTGCTGCACGTAACCGAATGACTAATAACCGGCCCCTGGGCACTTAAATCCTGGGCCAACCACGACGAAATATTGCCCAATGTAGTAACCGGCGATGTTTGTACCGGAACGGTGCCGGTTTGACCAAACGCCTGTAAATATTCCTCAAACAAGCCGGTAGCGCCGCGCGAAGATCCCAGGTTAATGGCCAAACTATTTTCTTGTTGCCAACCGGCCTGGGCTACTGCTTGCCGGCCGGCATGAATGGCCATTAATACCGAGCGGTCGAGGCCTTGGTAAGCTCTTTTTTCCTGCGCTAAGTTATTTATCGCGGCTTCGGCCGCCGGGTTTAAAGCTCCAACGGGGGCTAATTCGCCGTTAAATATTTTATACTGGAAAGCCGGTTTACCCTCCTGGTAAGCCTTGGCCATGTCGGCAGGCCCTAACCCCAGCGGCGAGATGGCCCCAAAGCCCCGAATCACGATATAGTCTGTCAAAGCAAATAAATGCGTTTAAGTTTATTTAAAGGTATTCGGTTTAAGTTTAATCTGGCTTTTTCGGCTCTGTAATATTATTCGATATCTGCTGTTGGCGCGGCTATTAATTCAGCCATTTGGGTAATTACGCCATATACCGTTTGCAATTGTTCTGCCGTAATACAGTAGGGGGGAAGCACGTAAATAATATTTCCCAGGGGGCGCAGCAACACACCGTTTTCCAGGGCAAAATTATAAAGCTTGTTCCGGACCTGGCTGAAATAAGACGTAGCTCCCACGTTAAATTCTACCGCCACAATAGTGCCCGTTTGCCTGATTTCTTTTACGGCCGGATGGCTTTGCCAGGTGTTTTTAAACACCTGGTGATGTGCGGCAATTTGCCTGATTTTTTCTTTTGTTTCGGGAGAGATAAGCAGTTCGTAACTGGCAATGCCTGCCGTGCAGGCAATGGGATTAGCCGTATAAGAATGCCCATGAAAAAAAGTTTTTGCGGCATCCGGACTCAGAAAGCCCGCATATATTTTGGTGGTGCAGGAGGTTACGCCCAAAGCCATGGTGCCCCCGGTAAGCCCTTTAGACAAGCAGAATATATCCGGCTCAGTCTGTAAATAATCGCAGGCAAAATTTAGACCGGTGCGGCCAAAGCCAGTCATTACTTCGTCGGCAATGGTTAAAATCTGGTGCTGCTGACAAACTGTTACTAATCTATCTAATATGTCGGGTTGGTACATAACCATGCCGGCGGTACCCAGTACCAGCGGCTCAAAAATAAAAGCAGCTACATCGGGGCGTTGGGAATATTCCTGTAACTGACTTAAGCAATCGGCCTCTTTGCCGGGTACCGGAACATCAATAAATAAAACCTCAAATAAATATTGCGCAAACGGCCGGGTAAACGCGCTGCGGCTGCTCACCGACATGGCGCCAAACGTATCGCCGTGGTAACTATCCCGGAAAGCAATAATTTTATTTTTGGGCTGACCTTGGTTATCCCAGTACTGGAAAGCCATTTTTAATGCTACTTCAACCGCTGTAGAACCGTTATCAGAATAAAAAATACGTTGTTGGTTGGCCGGTAAAATCTGTAATAAATTTCGGGCCAGCTCAACGGCGGGCTGGTGGGTAAACCCGGCAAATATTACGTGATCGAGCTGCTTTAACTGTTGGGTTATTTTTTCCTGGATATACGGGTGGCTATGTCCGTGCAGTGTAACCCACCACGACGATACCGCATCGATGTAGGTTTTGCCGTTAGCCGCGGTGAGTACGGCTTCGCTGGCTTGCACAATGGGTATGGGCAACGCCGCCGTTTGCATTTGGGTATAAGGGTGCCAGATTATTTGGCTATCTTGTTGGGCTAAATTCATTTTACAGGTAAATGGGCCACTTAAAAGATTGAATGCCGGCAAAGATAAAGTAAAAATGAGGCTTTTGAGTTAAACGAATTTATTTACCGGCCTTTTAAGCTTTTAATCAAAGGCAATTAATTATTCAACAAAGCTTTTTGGGCCAAAGGTGCATACTTCTTTATTACCTGCCTGTCAATCTCTTCTTCGGGCAAAACCGAAAATAAGTAAGGGCAGCCGCTGTAATCCAGAATAAATTCTTCGCTGGCTTTATTGGGTTCGCCGTTAAATATCAGTCCGGTAACCGGTATTTGCCGGGCTTTTAATATTTCGAGCGATAAGAGCGTATGGTTGATGCTCCCCAAATAATTCCGCGACACCAACACAACTTCGGCCGCTAAATCTTTAATCAGATCCAGCATCAGATAATCTTTGTTTAAGGGCACCATTAAGCCGCCGGCACCTTCTATAATTAACTTATTTAAAGTGGCGGGTACGCTAATATGAGCCGGATTTAAAGAAATATTTTCGAGCTCGGCGGCGGCGTGCGGCGATAAAGGCGCCGGTAAGCTATAAGTTTCCGGGTGAAATTTTGATTGTTTATTCGCAATTAATTGCTGTACGGTTGCCGTATCGGTTTGGGCCAGGTTACCCGTTTGTACCGGTTTCCAGTAATCGGCGGTTAAAGCTTCAGTTAAAATGGCGGCTACTACGGTTTTGCCTACATCGGTGCCAATACCGGTTACAAATATTCGCCTCATGCTTGTTTAGCTAAGATAGAAATTAAATCGTCGATTTCGGTTTCGGAATTATAAGCGTGCACAATTACCCGCAGTTGTTCCTGGCCAGCCGGTACCGTGGGGCTGTAAATGGGCCACACATCGAAAAAATTGGTTTGTAAAGCCTCTGCCATTTGCTGCACGCGGTTAACCGAACCGGGCCGGATAGCATTAATGGGGCTAACCGCCGGATTAATATTTATCCCCAGCAAAGCTGTTAATTTCTGCCGAAGGTAAGCGGCCAATTGCATAACCCGCGCCCGTGCAGGCGTGAAACTGGGTAGCAACTGATAGGCACATTTTATAGTTAAAATAGCGTGCAACGGTAAGGCGGTAGTATATATAAAGGGTCGGCTAAAATTTATTAAATAATTAATTAAATCTTTAGAACCAACAACGGCGGCTCCGTGGCTACCTAACGCTTTGCCAAAAGTCATGATGCGGGCAAATACTTGTTCTTGTAATTGGAGGGCCTGTACCAGACCTTCGCCTTGCGAACCAAATAAACCGTTGGAATGGGCTTCGTCTACCACTAGGTAAGCGCCTTCTTCCTGGCAAATGGTGGCTAGTTCCGATAAAGGGGCATAATCGCCGTCCATAGAATACAGTGATTCTACGGCTACATATACCTGGCCCGCGGCGTGTTTAAATTTTGCCCGTAAATCGGCGGGGTTGTTGTGCCGGAACGGAAAAGCTTTCGCAAAACTTAACCGGATACCATCTTTCATTGATGCATGGCTAGCCTCATCGTAAAAAATAGTATCGCCGCGCTGAGGCAAAGCCGAAAAGAACCCGGTGTTGGCGGCATAACCCGAATTAAAGATTAAAGCAGCTGTAGCGCTATGAAAACGGGCAATCTGGGCTTCGGTTTCTTCCAGCAAAAGCGTATTACCCGACAAAAGCCGGGAGCCGGTAGCTCCCCAGGGTAAATGAGCGTAGGCGGGCAGCGCGTTTTCTACCGCTGCCCGCAAGGCAAAAGACCGGGCCAGGCCTAAATAATCATTCGTACAGAAATCTATCTGGCCCGAAGTAATCTTTAATCGGCGTAAATTGCCCAGGCTTTCCCGCGCCGCTAACTTCTGCCGCAAATTTTCGGGCAGTTGCATCATGCTTTAATTAACCAGTTCGGTGGCCTCTTTAAAAGCTTTGCGGGGAGTTAAACCCAAAAGCTGGAACATAAGCTGATCTTCATTCACGCCCGGATTGGGCGTAGTTAATAATTTATCGCCGGAAAAGATAGAATTGGCTCCGGCCATAAAACACAAGGCCTGTTCGGGTAAACTCATTTCAGTACGACCCGCCGATAACCGAACCATGGTACGGGGCATAATAATGCGGGCCGTAGCAATCATGCGAATCATTTCCCAAACCGATACCCGGGGTTGATTTTCGAGGGGAGTGCCTGGTACCGGTACCAAAGCATTTACTGGCACCGATTCGGGATGCTCCGGCAAATTGGCCAGCACGTGCAGCATTTCAATGCGGTCTTCATCGGTTTCGCCTAAACCAATTATGCCGCCGCTACACACCGAAATACCGGCTTGTCGTACGTTCTCCAGGGTATTTAAGCGGTCGTCGTATTTGCGGGTAGTAATAATTTTATCGTAATGCTCGGCCGATGTATCCAAGTTGTGGTTATAGGCGTATAAACCGGCTTCTTTTAAGCGCTGGGCTTGGTATTCGTTTAACATACCCAGGGTGCAGCAAACTTCCAGTCCCAAATTATTTACTTTGGTAACTACATTTAATACCCGGTCAAAATCGCGGTTGTCGCGCACTTCGCGCCAGGCGGCGCCCATACAAAAACGGGTAGAACCGGCTTCTTTGGCTTTTTGTGCCGCCGCCAGTACGGTTTCCTCGGGTAAAAGGGCTTGTACTTTTACATCGGTATGGTAGCGGGCCGCCTGCGGACAGTACGCACAATCTTCGGGGCAGCCGCCGGTTTTAACCGATAAAAGGGTGCAAACCTGTACTTCGCTGCCCGTGTGGAATGTACGGTGTACGGTAGAGGCTTCGTACATTAATTCCAGCAACGGTTTTTCGTAAATATTTTTAATTTCTTCTAAAGACCAATTGGTTCTTATATCTGCTTGCAGGCTTTCCAGGCTCATATCTTTAAATTTTAGCACGACGAAAGTACGTAAGAAAAAAGTGCAAATGAAAATAATTTTGCTCTTACTGGTTTACCATATTCATCTGGCAAAAGATAACGGTAGTTAAGAATTTAACCTGTAAATATTTAAAGGTATTTACCAGGTGGCCGGCTTTTATCGTTGCATGGTAAAAACCGTATCAATTTGGTGCTGCCGGAGGTATTGGTTAAACTCCTGCTGCAAGGCTACCCGATTGGCTTCGCGTTCGCGCCGGTTACTCAGCTTTACTTTGTATTTGCTTTGTTCGCGGGTAATTACCAGGTGTTGTTTGCGGCCCTGCGTATTCAAAGACAAGGAGTCGGATTTTATTTTTTCGATGCGCCGCCGGTTGTTGCCAAATAAAACGTTAAAAACGTTAATATCCATGTTTAATTTGGCCCCGCCGCCCATGGCATATGTACCACTCATTTCAAATGCCGTCAGGTTGCTGTTGAGCGGCAAACGGCGGGTAATAAAGTAATTTTCCTTCATAATAAAAGACGTATTTACATCTTCGAAGTAAAGGTGTTGCGTGCGTTCTTTCCGCAGAAATTTTAAAGCATTCTGAATGGGTTCTACCTGAATTAATTCCATGTTTTTAAACCGGGCTTGCGCATAAGCAATGGTACCGGCAAAACTCGGCGAAAAGGTATTGTCGAGGGTAGTGGTTACATTTAAATTGCAATTGGCCGTGCCTTTGATATTCCGACTGCTCAATACGTCTAGTTCCATGCTTTCGGCCAGGGTAAACAGGCGTTGCAAATCTATATTACTTACCTCAGTGCGGAGTTTTACGGGTAAATTATTGCCGGGGGCATCCAGTTGCATTTCGCCACGGGCATCAATTTGTCTGCCTACCGCGTGCACCCGTAAATCCGATAATTTTACCCGGTGCCGGTTTAGGTTAGCTTGCAGGTTTAATCCAGTACCTTTTAGGTATAAATATTCCAGGCGGTTGGCCGTCAGATGCAAATCTATCAGGTAGTCTTCTTCTTTTAAGTACCGGTTTTTCTGAGTGGCACTAACCTGGGTTTCGGTTGCTGCCGGTTTTTGCGCATCGCGCTTTACAGCCGCTAAATCCAGCATAAATTGTTGCAGGTTTATAAAAGGATAATGCAGCTTTACCCGTAGTACCGGCCGCTGAATGCCGGCTTTGGTTAATACAAAACCGCCGTGGGCATTGGCCCGGCCGCCGCCGTTGGTTTTAAAACGCAAATGGGTTAAATCTATGCGCCGCCCTTTTTGATTTACCTGTACCTTAACCGCTTTTAGCTGTTCCTGGCCCGGCAAATTTATGTTGTTTATCTCTAAATTAACCTGGCTGCGTAAGCGCTGCAGGTTGTCTAAGTCGCGTTGTTCTGCTACCGGCGAATCCGGAACGGGTTGCATTTTTCCTGATTTTGTAGCACTACTGGTTTTATTCTGGTTTTTAGTAGGAAAGACGCTGGATTTGTCATTTTGTTCGGTCAGGCTTTCCAGATCTAACCAGTCGGAGTCTAAAGAAGCAGCAAAAATATCGGCTTTGGCAGTTAGCATACCGGGTGTTTGTAACAGGTAAGCCAAATAATTATTTATCGAGGCCGATAAACGAAAAGGTTGTCCGCCCACCTTGCCGCTTAATTTTTGCAATTGCAGCACACTGTTGGTAATGCGCAAAATACCATTTACCCCGCGGCAATTTACCGTTAGCCCTACGGGCCGGAAACTGGCATTTTGTACCTGCACCTGGCCTTTACCGCGCCAATCAGGTGTGCTGGCTTGCAGCGTATCGGGTAAGGTGCCGCTAAAGTCTATTTCGCCGGCCAACGAACCGCCGCCTACGGCTGTTAACGGCAATTGCACCAGCCCGGTAAGTTCGTTTAAAGATATTTGTCCCTGGCCCCGCAGGGCAAAAGCCGGCCGGATAAAATTATTTACTTCTAGCTGCACCTTTATTTGTCCGTCGCCGGTGCGGGCACTTAAATCTGAAATTCGAAACAAGCTGGTTTCGGGCCGATGTTGCGTGCCGTTATCCATATTACCCGTTAAGTTTACCGCTTTTATATACCTTTTGCTCAAGGGTAAATAAAACTGCCCGTTTTGCACCACAAAATCTATTTTATTACGCGGTGTTACCCGGGGACCGCTGGTGCCGGTAATGTGGTAAGTAAACCGCATGTGGCTGTCTGAAGTAATCCGTTGCAAAAATGGTTGGGCAGCCGGCGGCAGCAACTGCTTAAAAATATAAAGCATGGGCTGCTTACCTTTTAAAGTAAGATTTAAATCAGAACCCATACCCTGGGGCAACCGGATATGCCAACCACTAATGGCAATGCTATCCTGGTTTACAACGGCATAAGTTTGGTTAAAAAAGGCTTTTTTCTGGTTTAGCAAATATTGGTAGTGCAGGTTTAAGGTAAAAGGCCGATTGCGGAACATACGAACCCGTTTGTTGCTGATGTGCCCGATTGTACCGTTTAACAATCCTTTTAAAAATATTTGCCCTTGGTGCAGACGAGCATTTAAATTGGCTTCTTTAACCTTAAAAAGGTAAGCACTTTTTTTAAATTTATTCTGGCTGCTGATTTGGACATTACGCAGAATAATTTCCGGAATTAGAAAAGGCAATTTATTCCCTGTGGTATCGGCATTTGGGTTAGACCGGAACCGCAAACCGGCCTTGGTGCCACTGCTGTCTACCTGCTCGTAAAAATGTAGATCGTCTAAGGCAACGCGGTTAATTTTCAGGCGATCGGGCCGGAACTGGGTAAGCGGTACGGTAACACTGGCGCGCTTGAGTCTTAAAACCTGTACGGGTTTGGGACCAATGGTATCAATAATAGAAATATTACTGAAGGTGAAAGTAAGCCGCGGAAAATGTCGCCAAACTGAAATATTGGTTTCAAAAGGCTGTAAAACTAAATCTGATTGGTGGCTAAATTGTTCCCGGAGGTAAGCACCCGCTTTTTCGCGATATAAACGGGCAAATATTTCCAGGCCCAAAATGCCCAGAAATAGTAAAATCAAGAAACCGTATAGAAAGCCTTTGGTAATTTTATTCCTTAACATGTAAGTAGAGCAGTCGCGCTGATTTTATAAAGTGGCAACTTACCTATTTCTATTAACCAATTTGCCAGAATAAAGTTGATGCGACTTTAATTTTTACCAAAACCGGCTTGGATTAGTTCTGCTCCATACTGCTGCCTATAATATTTTAGATAATGAAGCTGTTTAGGGTTTTGTAAATGGTATTAGCATTTGCCCTTGCCGCATGTTTTCACCAGCAAGTAGTCCGGCAGAAGCTAAAATATTGGCGGTGATAACACCACCAATTGGAGCGGTTCCTGCTATTTTACAAAACACTAAACAAGTTCAATATGTATAAGAGATGAAGGTCTTTTTACGCTTATCGCTACATGACCTTAATCTCTTAAGCCCACATAACAATCGATAAAATAATAATATTTTACAGCCGCATGGCTAAAGAATATTTTTGCAAGTTCTAGTGACCTATAAAACAGAAGAGCCTGCTAATCACTTTTTAAATAATTAGCGGGCTCTTACCTAAATTAGAGTATTAGTAAATTACCTTCATTTGCAGGCTAAAAATATTGCCCAGGATTAAAGCTCAATATATAAATTTTAACCCTGGTAGTTTTTATCGTTTATCCCACCAAACTTTAGAAACATAAGAATCGCCGTTCGACATTCTGGCAACGGCGGCCTTGTAGTTATCTTCGTTTAGCAAAGCCTCCTGCGATGAATAAATGGTACGGCGCGGAATGGTGCCATTGGTAGAGCCGGCATTGGGGCCTGGTTGCAGGTTGGGGTAACCCATGCGACGCCATTCAATATAGGCTTCGTAAGACCGGCCAAATAATTGAATCCATTTCTGGGTTCCTATTTTTTCCAGCTTTTGTTCTTTGGTCAGGCCGGTAAAAGAAAGCTGACTGGCAAAATTGGCGGGCACAGTGGTAATATTATACGGTTCCTGCGTCAGGGCTGCTCTTACACCTGCCTGGTAAAAACCTTCGGCCTGCTCCGGCGTAGCACCCCAACCTTCCAGGGCCGCTTCGGCTTTATAAAATGCCACATCCGAAAACGAGTAAACAATACACGGAATGGCCGGGCTATAAGAACGGTTAAAGAACGTTTGGGTAGAAGCTGTTGAATAATCGTCCCGTACAATTGTTTTTAATATAGCATCGGTAAGGGCTACGCCAATGCCGCGGTAAGCCGGGGCCCCCGCCTTAACCGAATTGGCCGTAGGTTGGGCAATGCGGGGCAAACGCGGGTCGTTGGTAGTAACCAATTGCGCAACAAAAGGTGCGGCCAAATATTTCAGGTCGGGGCTACCGGCCAAAAAATGGTTTAAGATGGGGTGCACGTTGGCGTTAGTAGCGTTGTTGTAAGTAGGAATAGCCGCATTGTCGCTGTTACTTTCGAGTAAAGGCTGCCCCATGGCCTCGGTTACGGTCTTTTGCGCCAAAGCTGGATCGGCGTACCGAATACGCATGCCTAATCTTAATTTAAGCGAATTGGCGTATTTTTTCCACTTGTTTACATCGCCTTTATAATAGAAATCGGCGTTGCCGTAGCTGGCATCGCTTGGATTAAGTTGGGCCATGGCCGCATCAATATCCGCAATTAACGATTTGTAAATTGATTCCTGGGTATCAAAAGCCGGTTTGGTTTTGATATCAGCAATGCCCAAAGCCGATTCGGAATAAGGAACATCACCGAACAAATCGGTAAGGCGTTGCCAGAGCGAAATTTCTACAATTTTAGCAATAGCCAGTTTGGTGCGGCCAGCCGGATTCTCTTCCTGGCCTTTTAAAATATCGTTCCGGATTTGGGCCAGGTTCCGAATTAGAGTGTAATGGTTACTCCAGGCAGCGTTGTCGCTTTGTTCGATGTAGCGCGAACTGGATATTAATACCCCGCCGCCCCAGTGCTGAATCCAGGAGCCGTATTGGTTGTTCGGGTATTCTATGCCTTCGGCAAAGGCCGCATCTTTCTGTACTTTACTTAAAACCAAACCCGGATCGATGGAGGTTACAGAAGTGGGTGGGGTGTTTATTTTCTCAAAGTCTTTGGTACAGGCCTGCGTAAAAAGAACCACGCCGGTTAATACTATTGATTTAAATATGTTTTTCATGAAGGTAAATAAAAGCAGATGATAAAATTATAATTCAACATTCAGGCTTACGCCAAAATAACGCAACAAAGGCAGGGCCGTAGACTCTAAGCCTAAAGAAGAGTTACTTACGTTAAACGAAGACGCTTCCGGGGCAAAACCTTCGGTTTTGCGTTGCAGGTAAAACAGGTTGCGGCCATAAATACCAGCCCGGATACCTTTAAAAGGCGTGCGGTTTACCAGTGCCGAAGGCAAAGCATAATTAAGGGTTAGCTCCCGGAACATAACGTAGCTGGCATCGTTCAGCATTTCTTCGGGTACCACATTGTCTTTATCCGGCGCTACTACGTTCCAGTAATCCTGGGCCCGCACTTGCTTGGTATTCACTTGCCCGGTACCGGTCCAGGTGCCATCGGCCGATTTGTTGGCGACTACCCCATCGGCTACATAGGTGCCGTCGCGGCCGGGTAAAGTTTTTTTAATAGTACCGTAAACCAGTTCTTCGCGCAAGCTTTGGGAATAAATTTTACCACCCTGACTAATATCAATTAATGCCGAAAGGGCTAAGCCTTTGTACCGGAAACTGTTGTTAAAACCGCCTAACCAATTAGGCAACGCATTGCCAATTTCGTACAAAATTTTACCGTTGGTTTTTAAAGGCAAACCGGTATCCGGATCAATCAGGCGGTTGCCGTTCTCATCGCGCAGCCACTGAAAACCGTTGCCGATAATGGTACCAAAAGATTTACCAGGTTCGGCTACCACGTTAACGCCGCGGTCCGAGCCTAGAATATACCGATCTACGCCTTCGGCCAGCGAAACCACCTGGTTGCGGTTACGGGAAAAATTAAAGGTAGCATCCCAGGTAAAGCCCGAGCTGGTTTTTACTGGTGTTCCGTTTAAAGTTAATTCAATACCGCGGTTACGAATTTCTCCTGCGTTAATCCGGCGCGAGGTAAACGTACTGGAAGGAGGTAAGGGCACATCTAATATTTGGTTTTCGGTACTGGCGTTATAATAGGCAAACGCCAAACCGGCCCGGTTCTGGAAAATACGGGCTTCCACGCCTACTTCAACGGAGGTAGTAAGCTCATTTTTTAAGTTAGGATCCGGAATGGTAGACGAAAAAGAAGCCAGGGGTACGCCGCCGTGGGCATTCTGATCCAAAGAATAAGTGCCGGTTAACTGGTACGGCGAACCGGAACTACCCGCCTGCGCAACCGAACCTCTTAGTTTAAGGAAACTTAACACATTGCTCTGAATATTTAGGGCATCGGTCAGGACCAGGCTGGAACTAATAGCCGGGTAGAAAAACGAGTTATTTTCCGGCGAAAGGGTAGAAGACCAGTCGTTGCGGGCCGAAAAATCCAAGAAGAAATATTCTCTAAAACCTACCTGGCCGGATAAATAAACCGAATTGATGGAGCTCTCGGTTAAGCGGTAAATATAAGAGTTGATAAGCGTGTTGTTAATGGCGTATAATTTAGGCACAATAAATTCGGTACCGGTATTGCCCGTGGTGCGGGAATAAAATTTCTGGTGGCTAGCCCCCAGGTTTAAGCCTACCGAAAAATTATCGGAGAACTGGGGCGTTAAAGACAAAAGCACATCGCTGTTGTCTTCGCGGTTACGGGTAACTTGCTCCGAAATATCGCCGTTGCGGTTGGTGCTCTGGTAAGTGCCTATTTCGCGGTGCCGGTAACGCTGGTCGGTGTAAAAGTCGGTACCGGTTTTGGCGGTAAGTCTGGCCCAGTCGTTAAATTGGTAGCTCAGCCGGATTAAACCAATTAAGCGTTGCCGATCATCAGAATTATAGGTATGGTCGCGGGTCCAGTAAGGATTGGCCGTAGAGGAGTTGGTGGCGTAAGTTTTTTCCATACCCACAAACGGCACGGTACCATAACCCAATTGCTTGCTCACATCTTCGGCGGTCCAGGCTGAGTTAGCCAGAATATCCATGCCCATGCTGCGCGGTTGACTGATAAAAATATAGGCCGGATTGTCGCTGGCATCGGAAACAGTAGGCCGGTTAGCTCCTTTCTGGTCGATGTAATTGGCTTTGGCATCCAGTTCCAGTTTAGAAGTTATTTTGGCTACCGTTCTCAGGTTAATATTGTGCCGGTCTAAAGTATTGCCAGGCGTGTACCCGTTAATATTGGTATTGCCGTAGGACAGCCGGAAATTAATTTTATCGGTGCCGCCCTCTAAGCTTACATTATTCACCATTTGCGTTTCGGTGTTAAAAAACTTCTGAAACGTATTGGGCTGTGGCGTAAAGTTTAACACATTGCCCCACTGGTCTTCGTAGGTTTGGCCATCCATTCTGGGGCCCCAGCTACTGCGGGTAAACCGGTCGCGGCCACCGCTGGTTTTGGGCATACCTGGTATATTGCCGGCTTGCGCAGCGGCCCAGGTATAAATTTTGCCATCGTTGCCTCTAAAATGCGTAAAGTTGCCGTCCAGGCCCTGGCCGTATTCGTCCTGAAAATCCGGTAAAACCAAGGCATCACCTACCGAATAATCAATACCGTATTTTACGCCAATCCCTTTTTGCGCTTTACCCGATTTGGTGGTAATTAAAACCACCCCGTTACTGCCGCGTTGCCCGTAAAGCGCGGCCGCATTGGGCCCTTTTAAAACCGAAATAGATTCAACGTCTTCGGGATTAATATTTGAAATACCATCGCCGTAATCAATACCGCCGCTGCTGCTCGGTGAATTGGGGTTGCTATTATCCATGGGAATGCCGTCGATTACGTACAAAGGCTGGCTGTTACCAACCAAAGAATTATTGCCCCGGATTACAACTTTTGACGAGCCGCCTGCTCCATTAGCCGAACGGGTTACCTGTACCCCCGCCATTTTACCAGCCAGGGTAGTGGCCAGGTTGGCTTCTTTGGCCGTAGAAATGGCTTCGCCGCCAATTTCCTGCACCGAGTAGCCCAATGCTTTTTTCTCCCGCTTAATACCCAGGGCCGTTACCACCACTTCCGATAAAACTTGGGCATCGTTTTCTAAGGTGACCGTAATCTCGGTTTGGTTACCAACTGCCACTTCTTTGCGCACATAGCCCACGTACGAGAATACCAAGGTCGCGCCCGCATCATCCACCGCAATTTCAAATCTGCCAGATACATCGGTAGCTGTACCGCGGGTGCTACCCTTTACCAGCACGCTTACCCCAATCAAGGATTCGCCTTTTTGGTCTACCACCCGGCCCTTTACCATTTTATCAACGTTAGTCGGCAAAATCCGGGCGCTGGCTGTAAAGGTTTGCACCACTGGTTTTTTAACTAACAAATGATTGGGGCTAATAGCCGGTAGTGCCTGTGCAAATGCCAGGCTGGGCAAAGCAGTAAGCATTAAATTAATGCCAATTGCCCTAACAGAAAGTAATTTTAAATTCATAGATTATTTTAATAAAAAATATTATAGGTAAAATGGTAAAATTTGATTGTAAACGTAATCTGCCGGCACCGTCCTTTTTTGATTCTTGTTTAATACTCCCAAAGAATCATTCACAAAAACAAAATATTCCGTATAAACTGGTTCTAATTAGAGCAGCAGGTTGATGTGCTTTGTATTTAAAACCAAAATCCAGCAGGGGTGAAATGGCCCTTAAAACGTCATTTAATGGCTTGCCATTTTAAGGTGCTTTAAAGCCTGAATATACAATAAGGTTAATAATTAAGCTAATCTTTCAAAATTTAAGTTATTAAAATCTGGTGCACGTAAAACACTGACTTTATCAATAGAAATTACCCAAATTATAAGCCTGTGGAGTATTTAGTTAGTAGTTTTGGCTTGTAAAATGCGCTGCGGTAGACATTTACCAGGAGGACATGATTCCTTTAAAATCAACTAAAAATTAATATTTTTCTGGTTAAAATCAAATAATTAGGTCTAGATTTCTACTTTATCTTTGGTGGGCACGGGCGGCGCAAATGTGGGGGTCGGGCTGCCGGCTTCCGAAACTATCCGGCCCAAGTCGGTGAGAATGCTGCCAATATCGCGTAAGGTGGCCAGCGAGGTAATTTTATTTAAGTTCTGGAGGCAATGGTCCTGGGCCAATAATGCCTGGTGAATGGTGCCTTCTAAGTTTTTCAGGTTTTCTTCGGACGCCAGAATGGCCGTTTGCCCGTAAACCAAGATACAATCGGCGGTAGCTTCCATGGCTATTTGCAGACAATGGGCTTCGGGTTGGGAAAGCGGAATAGGCTTTTTCATTCTTAAATCGGACAGGCTGCGACGGATACCCCGAATCTGAATGGTTATCCGGACCAGTTGGTGAATGCCTTCGGTGAGCTGGGCCAGGCGTGCTCTTTTGTGTGACAGTAAAGGATTGTACTTTAGGCTTTGTTCGGCCAGTTCCAACGCTTTGCGGCAATTTTCTTCTTCTTTAAGCAAGGCATCTACTTCTGTCCGGCCGGTTTTAAGGCTGGTATCCTGTACGTTAAGTAAGCTGGTTAAACTTCTCAGGGTAGCGGCCGAAAGGTTACTATACGTATTTAAGCTACGCTCGACATCGGGTACGGCATTTTGCGGCACAATTAAAGCGTTAATGAGTACTGCAATGCCCGAGCCCAAAATGGTTTCGATAATCCGCTCGTAAGCATAACCTTCCTGGGTTTGCCCAAAAGCCAGCACCAGCAGCGAACTAATAGCCACCTGCGAAATTATTTGGTTATTCATCCGCAGGGCCTTGGCAATGGCCATACCAATTAAAATAATGAAGAAAATAGAGACGGCGCTAATCTGAAACCAATGCCCCAGTAACATACTGAGCAAAACGCCGCCAATAATCCCAATAATGCGTTGTGTGGCTTTGTCAACGGAATCGGCGACGGTAACCTGAACGGTAATAATAGCCGCTACCGTTGCAAAATATGGGTAATCGGAGTGCAGCAATTGGGTGGCAACAAACCAGGAAAAGGCTGCGGCAAAGGCGGTTTTAACTATCTGAAGGGTAAGGCCAAACTTGTTTAATATGGTTACAACTTTATTCACACGACAAGCTTACTGGGGTTCTGTTCCAAAGATTTCTATATAGTTTAACGCGAAAGAATTTTATTAAGTCCATTTCAGTTTTAAATAGACCAATAATGCTACTTTGTAGCAGTTAGAATTATTTTTTTGCGTACGATTTAAGCAGGGCGGTTACGGCTTCGTCGCCGACTACTGCCCGCGCCGGACGGGGGTGAGCGGTGCTAAAAACCCGCAGTACATCTGGCTTTTCTACGGTAATAAAACTTTCATCTATTTCGCCTTGGGCATTTTGTATGCTGGCTAAGTTAAGCTGCAGGTGTTGAGCCAGAAACGGGTAAACGCCTTTTCGTTTATTAGGCCCATAATCGTGGCCTTCGGTGGGTAAATGTATATTTTGGACCAGGTTTTCTTTGCCGTACAACCGGTAAATATTCTGAATATAAGGGTACTCCACTTCGGGCGTATTGTTAGTCCAGTCTTTACCGTCCGAAACCAGCAACATGGGCCGCGGGGCCGCTAAAGCAGCAATTTCAACGTTGCTGGTTTGGTGGTCGGTGCTTTTGTGGATGGGCATACCGCTTTCGCAGGTGCAGCCGCCAAAAAAGTAAGCCGATACCATTACTACCGGTACCGAAACAGAGATTCTTTTATCGAGAGCCGTTAACAAAAAGGTTTGGGTGCCGCCACCTGATTCGCCGGTTATCCCAATCCGGTTTTTATCGACACCCGGTAAAGAAAGTAAATAATCTACGGCCCGCCGACTGTTGTGGGTTTGAATTTGCAAGGCCAGGGGGTGTTTGTGCGTTGTTTGGGAAGCATCGGCAGTACCAATCATGTCGTAAGCCAGTACAATGGCCCCCATCCGGGCCAGCGCCGCGCAGCGTTTTTGCACAGATTCGCCAAAGCGTGGGTCGGGGCCGTGCCCATGCGGCGATAAAATGGCAGCATAAGATTTTTGGGCTTGTACAGGCCGGTACAAATTACCCGTTACAAATATGCCCGGCATACTCTCAAAGGCAATATTTTCTACGGTATAGCCATTATAGGTTCGTTTGCTGTGCGCAATGGGGTTTAGGGGCGTTTGGGTGGGTAAGCCAGCCAGGTTAGCTCCTTCAATAATTCCGCGCCGGATGCGGTCGGCCCGTTTCTCCCATTCTTTCCGGTTGTGGTAAGTTGCAGCAAATTTTTCTAGGGCGGCTTTGCCTTCGGCTTCGGTAAAGTAGCGGCCCTGGCACAGCAACTGCGGATCGTAAGCTTGCGCCAATGCCGTAGCGTTGTTTAATAGCATTATGCTCCAGAGCATTAGGAGTAAAGCATAAATATTGCTTCTTTTCATGGGAATATATTTTAGTAGCCAAATAAGCTTTTTGAAGAAGCGGGAACAGCGGTTGTCTCTATTATAAATAGAGATTTAGTGAAAAGGTATAAAGACAATATACATTTTATATCTTTTGAATATATGTCTTGTTTTTAAGATATAACGGATAAAGAAACGCTTTACTCTTCTTCACGATCATTCCGGAGGAGTTTAATCGATTACCTGCGGACAATATTATTCTGAAATTCTTGTAAAAGGACTTATTTAATTGAATTAGGCCAAATTTAAACATGTCCTTAGCTCCTAAAAAAAATGAACCTGATTTCATTCTCTGATTTTGGCAATCGGTGTCAGCAGCACTTTTCGGAATTCCACTTCGGCCCCTTCGGATTGTAAAGCAATCTGGCCTTGTTGGGCGGTGGCGTTAAACCCATGATTGACCATATCGTTATTTACCCAAACCTTAATATTATTGCCGACGCATTCAATTGTTAAGGCATTCCACTCGCCCAACGGTTTTTCGGAGCCATCGGTTAAGTTAGGAATGCGGCGCAGTTTATCGCCGTTTACGCCCCATTTTTCTTTTGGCCCGCGACGCTTTTCCATATCCGGTACGGAGATATCTTCCTGGATGCACCAAAAGTCGCCGGCATTCTGGTGCATCATTTGCACTTCTATCGATTTCGGAAACATGTCGTAAAGGGCGCGGGGCGTAGATACAAATACCAAGGCGCCACAATTACCGGGTTTGCCGGCAAAACGGTATTCCAGTTCGAGGCGAAAGTTTTGGTACTGGGCATCGGTTATCAGGTGGCCACCCGGCGAACCCAAACTAACCAACATGCCGTTGCGCACAATAAACGGGTTACGGGCCTTGGCGTCTTTATCCATCTCGGGCACATCTATGTGCCAGCCGGTTAAATCTTTACCGTTAAAAAGGCTTTTGGCTTTGTTTTTAGCTCCCTGGCGTAAAGGCCTATCCGGCAAAGTAAAGGCTACCAAGGTGCTTACTGCTAATAGTATAAGTATAATATTTTTCATAAAATATACCTTTGCCGTTGGGATGTCTTAAAATATTTAATCAGAAAGCGGGTACTGTTACTAATAAGATAGCCGTAATTATTTTCTTTTCTTTACCCGCGAGCGGATAAGAATAAAAAATAATAAAACCAGCGCAATAATAATGGGTATTTTCATGCAATGAAGTTAAGCAAAAAGGCCGGTTATGGCCTTCGCTAACAAGTTAAAATAAATATTACTATCAGCAAAATGTAACCGGTCCTTAAAAGGTAATATTTAAACCTGGCTTACACGGGTGTAAACCAGTTATAACCGATTTGGACGCCACCCCGTTGATAAACTTACCTAAGCAATTTTCGCGTAAATTAAAGGCTGTTGTTAAAATCCTCTACAATAAAGATATGGGCGCGTTTAGGACCGTGGGCACCAATTACCAGCGATTGTTCAATATCGGCGGTGCGCGACGGACCGGAAATAAATACCCCAAAATCGGGGAAAGGCAGGGGCAAAGCCGCATAGGCCTCGTGCATGGTACCTACAATTTTAGCGGCAGGTAGTACCAAAACCAGGTGTTCACAAATAAAAGGCAAAACCCGGGTCGGTAAATTTGCAACGGAAACCCAAATAGCTCCATTTTCGGCTACGCCCAATGAGCCAGCCACGATGGCCAGTTCCAGGTTTTGTAACACGTGCCCCGCGGCCAGAGCAGCGGTAGGAGCCAGGCCGTACGGAATACCCGGTACCGTATTTAAAAGGCGTTCAGTACCCGGGAAAGCTTTTTCTAGTTCCTGGCCTACCTGGTTTAAATCTTTTACCAGGTGCACCACGCCGCCTACGCCTTGTAAACTCTTGGTAAATAAATTTAATTTTTCTTCGGGGGCTACGGTGGCAAATGGTACGTTTTGGGGCAGGGGAACCGTGGCGGGTTTATTCCGGCGCACCTGGGTTAATATTTTTTCGCGGCTAGTCATTTTTCTTTTTGTTTTTGATGTACCAATCCCGGAAGCTTTCTTTGGGCGGCGCCGGCATTTCGCGTTGTTTCGCCCAGGGGTTAAACGTTCTATTATTGGCTAAGCCCGGTAGCAAGCGCATCATAAACCTTCCCGATTTACCGGCCACCCGGTATAATTTAGGATTAGATAAAACAGTAGCCATGGCTTTCATGCTTTGTTTTTTACTTTGCGGCACATACCCTTCGGCCGCCAGCACCTGACGCCATTGGTACAATTGGTTATGAATATCTATTTTAACCGGGCATACGTTGGTACAAGAGCCGCACAAGGTAGAGGCAAAAGGCAAATCGGCATTCTGGCGCATATCCATGTTGGGGGCCAGAATAGCCCCAATAGGCCCGGATATAGCATAATGGTAACTGTGGCCGCCGCTACGCCGGTAAACCGGACACGTATTAATACACGCCCCGCACCGGATACATTTAAGCGATTGGTAAAAATCGGGACGGCCCAACTGTACACTGCGGCCATTATCTACCAGCACCAAATGCATTTCCTGGCCGGGTGCCGGGCGGTGAAAGTGGCTGGAGTAGGTTGTAATGGGCTGGCCGGTAGCACTCCGGGCAAGTAAGCGCAAAAATACCCCCAGGTTCTCGGCTTTAGGTATTATTTTTTCGATGCCCATACAGGCAATATGCACTTTAGCCAGGTGCGCACCCATATCGGCGTTGCCTTCGTTTGTACACACTACAAAACCACCAGTTTCGGCAATGGCAAAATTAACCCCGGTTATGGCTAAATCTGAGGTTAAAAACTTTTCGCGTAAATGCTGGCGGGCCGCTTCCGTAAGATAAGCCGGGTCACTGGCTCCTTTTTCGGTTCCTAAATGAATATGAAACAGCTCGCCAACTTCTTCTTTGCGTTTATGGATACACGGCAAAACAATGTGGCTGGGCGGCTCCTGTGCCAGTTGTACTACCCGTTCGCCTAAATCGGTATCAATTACATCAATGCCATGTTCCAGCAAATAATCGTTCAGGTGGCATTCTTCCGTCAGCATCGATTTGCTTTTAACCAGCTTCTGAATATTGTTTTCCCGGATAATATTTAATACTATTTGGTTGTGCTCGGCAGCATTGGCGGCCCAGTGCACCCGAATACCATTAGCCAGGGCATTCTTCTCGAACTGCTCTAAATAATTATCTAAATTGCCCAGTACGTTTAGTTTTATTTGCGAGGCTGTTTCGCGCAGAAGTTCCCAATCGGGTATTTGCTTAGAAGCTACATCACGTTTTTGCCGGATAAACCAAAGGGCCTGGTCGTGCCAGTTGGCACGTTCTTCGTCTTTTAAAAACTCTTCGGCGGCAGTGGCGTGGTCGGGGGTGGGTTTAAGTTTATCCATGGGTTTGGCCGTTTAAAATTTCTGCAATATGAACTACCTTAACCGGGCTTTGCTGTCGGCGCAAAATACCTTCCAGGTGCATTAAACAAGATACATCGCCGCCGGTAATAAATTCAGCCTCGTGCTCTAGATGATCCTGCACCCGGTCTTTGCCCATTTTTACCGAAACGGCTTCTTCCGATACGCAAAAGGTGCCGCCAAAGCCGCAGCACTCGTCTTTGCGGTTTAAAGGTATTAGCTGTAGGTCTTTTACCATACTCAATAAATAACCGGGTTTGGAAAAATCTTCGGCCACCAACTCCGACATTTGGGTTAAATGCAAACCGCGCTGGCCGTGGCAGCTAATATGAAAACCTACTTTGTGCGGAAAAGAAGCCTCTAACTCTTTTACCTGTAGTACATCAGTTAAAAATTCGCAGAGTTCGTAAATGTGCCGGCGAATGTGCTGGGCGCCCGCCGGATTTTTAGCATCGTGCAGGTGGTCTTTTACGTGCAGTACACAACTCCCCGACGGCGATACAATATAATCGTACTGAGCAAAATTTTGAGTAAATAAAGCATCGCAGCCTTTGCTGTAGCTGGCAAAACCCGAGTTGGCCATGGGCTGCCCGCAACAGGTTTGGTTTAAAGGATAATCCACGTCTACCCCTAATTTTTCTAATAATTGCAGGGTGGCAATGGCTACCTGGGGGTAAAACTGGTCTACGTAGCACGGAATAAATAATCCTACCTTCATAAGCATTGCGCTGATTTAAATTACAAATTGTGGTGGTAGTTTAGTTAAGGTCATTCTCCATCAGCCAAGATAATATATTTTAAGATTGCGGCTGCGCTGGATGGCTTTCTTATTTAATAAAGGAATAATTCTTTACAAGCTGCTTTTAACTAAACCTTCGGTTACAAATAAAAAGAAAAGAGCTGTAGGGTAAAACCAATTTTTTAACCAGATTTAATGATATATTACCATAAATTTACCTTTTACCAGCCAGAACTGGTTAAAATTAATGTATGAAGCCTTTTTTGCTTAAAGTAGAAGTTGCTCCCGAACAATCTTTTGCTGTGCGGCCGCAGGTAAATCCTTTGTTTTATAACCAGTGGCATTACCACGCCGAATTAGAGCTAACTTACGTGCAAGCGGGAAGCGGCATCCGGTTTGTAGGCGACAGCATCCAGCATTTCCAAGCGGGCGATTTAATATTATTGGGCTCTAACCTGCCACATTTTTGGCGCAGCGAAAACCCGGTAGGGCCAGAACCCGGTGCGCCCGGTTGCCAGGCCACGGTAGTGCAATTTGATGCCGCTTTTTGGGGCGACAACTTTTTAAATTTACCCGAGTTGGCTAACCTACGCGAATTATTTACCAAAGCCCGGCGGGGCATCCAGATTAAAGGCCAAACCCAGGAAATTATTGGCCAACAAATGCAGGCGTTAACCACGGCCCAGGGTTTAAACCGCATTATTTTACTATTACAAATGCTGCAGCAAATTGCCGAATCTACTGAAACGGTGTTTTTATCCAGTGCGGGTTTTCAGGTATCTTTAAACGAAACCGATACCCGGCGGCT
This sequence comes from Adhaeribacter sp., assembly GCF_057359045.1. NCBI lineage: Bacteria > Pseudomonadati > Bacteroidota > Cytophagia > Cytophagales > Hymenobacteraceae > Adhaeribacter > Adhaeribacter sp. Next base: position 63,594 of record NZ_JBMQUD010000035.1, on the reverse strand, counting down.
GGCAAAAATTTACGCTTATACCTTGGTCAATTTTGCCGGTAAAATTAAGCTCGACGAGGTGGCGGCCGTAGCCCATTTATCGCCAAACGCTTTTTGCCGGTATTTTAAAACCCATACCCGCAAAACGTACTCACAGTTTATAACCGAAATAAGGGTAGGCCACGCTTGTAAATTGTTAATGGAAGACCGCCTGAGTATTGCCCAGGTAAGTTTAGAAAGTGGTTTTGGGAATTTCTCGAATTTTAATCGCGCCTTTAAAGCTATTACCCGATTTACGCCCCAGACCTATTTTAAACTCCATAGCGCCCGTATTTAATCGCTGCTCAACCAAAGCACAACAAAATAATTAACAAATACAAAGCTATTCAATATTCTGTCTGTTTGGTTAATAAAATTACAATAATAGCTGGTTTATAAAGCTCAAATTATATTGAATAACCAATTTGTTTAATAATGTTTAAATACTATAATTGAAGAATTTTAAAAATAATGGTTGCTTAAGGTAATATTTTTGCTTAAAAATTTAAATAATTCGAATTTATTTTTAAATTTAAAACAGAATAGCTCATATACTCAGTTTAGCTACTACGCGAGCATGGAACTTCTGGACCGTATTGACGAAACCTCAACCACGCCTAAATACCTGCAGGTGGTTAATGCCATTATTGCCGATATTGAAGAAGGAATTTTAAAACATGGTCAGCGTATTCCGTCTATAAACGAAACCAGCGAGATGTATTATCTCTCGCGCGATACCGTTGAGAAAGCGTATAAAGAACTGCGGGAGCGGGGTATTATTAACTCCGTGCGGGGCAAAGGCAACTATATCTGCCAAAAATTTTCGGTGAATAGAATCCGGGTGCTGTTGCTGTTTAACAAATTAAGCGCCTATAAAAAAACCATTTACTATTCGCTTTTAAAAAGCCTCGGCGAGAACGCCATTGTCGATTTGCAAATTCATCATTACGATGGCCAGGTTTGCGAAAACCTGATTAAAGAAAACCTGAATAAGTATAATTACTTTGTAATTATGCCACATTTTTACGAGCACGCCAGCACCATTATGGAAACCATTCTCCGGATTCCGCCGCAAAAACTGGTTTTGCTCGATAAAAACATAGACCGCTACAACGGCGAATGTGCCGCCATTTACCAGGATTTTGAAAGAGATATTAATAATGCTTTGCACTCAGGTATTGATTTATTATACAAATACCAAAAGCTGGTGCTGGTGTACCCCAAAGATATTCATTACCCCATCGAAATTGTAAAAGGTTTTCAGCGGTTTTGCCAGGAAACTTCTTTCGATTGCAGCATTGTAGATGGCCTCGACGAAGAATCTATTTCGGCCAAAACCGCCTTTATTGTGCTGGAAGAAACTGATTTGGTAGACCTGATAAAATACAGCCGGGTTAATAATTTAGAACTGGGCCAGGATATTGGCATTATTTCTTACAACGATACCCCGCTTAAAGAGATATTGGCCAATGGTATTACAGTAATTTCTACAGACCACGAAAAAATGGGCGAAACCGCCGCTTACATGATATTAAATAAACGAATTGGTAAAATTCGGAACCCCTTCACCCTTATCCGCCGCAATTCTCTTTGATTTATTAAGGAGAAAACCTTAAAATTACCAGCCTCGCTGTTGCAAAACGGCGAGGCATTTTTTATGGGTTTTAAGTTGAAAAAAATACACCGGTCTATAATAAATACTCAATATTAAGTTGCATGGTAGCTTAGCCCAAGACTCCCGCTCCTGTATTATGTTAAGAACCTTCTGGTTGCGTTAGATAAGCAAATACTAAACCCAACCTGGTTTTTGCCTGTAATGCCTTCTAGGCAGAAGAACCCTACGCCAGTATTATGTCTTAAACTATCAAATGTCAATAATATTTTATTTAAAATAGTCCTAAAATCCGGAAGTTTATTGAATTTAAACCAAAACTGCGGCTCTTTTTAATTTTATCAAACCCTTACAAAGATTTCTTTAATTTCGCTGCCAGTTCCTGCGGCGTGAGGTCTACAGCTACCATGGTGCCATTCTCGTCGAAAAGAATATTAAATGGTAATTCTCTTATCCGGAACCGTTTGTACTCACTCGCCAAATCGCCGTTTAGCTCCGATACTTGCCGGAAAGTTAATTTGGCATCGGCAATGGTCTGGGTCCAGGCCGATTGGCTGCGGTCGAAGGAAACGGCAATAATTTCAAAGCCCTGATCTTGGTGCTGCTGGTAAACTTTCTGAAATTCCGGCATTTGTGACCGGGAATGGCTGTGCCACGAAGCCCAGAAATTTACAAGCGTAAATTTATTTTCTTTAAATATTTGCTGCGCATCTATTTCTTCGCCGGCCGGGGTTCTGCCTTTTAAATACGTTATTTTGCCCCCAACCCACGACTGACGGGCTTTTTTGGCTTTAGGAGGCTGATTTAGTTTTTGTGCCAGTTTTTGGCCATAGTAAGTATTTTGCTGGTTTACGGGTAAGGCTTCAAAATATTGTTTAAACCGGTAATGGGTGGAGCTTTCGTGAATATTTTCCAACATGGCCAATATAGCAACTTCCGATTCCGGGTTTCGGCGAATAAATTCATCGGCGGCCTTTGCTTTAAAGTGCAGGTACTGATTAGGCATTAGTCGCACCGAATCGGCCCAGGCGTTCATTAATTGCCGGTTTTCTGAGGTAAAAGTAGCCCGGAACATTTTTATTGTTAGGGCATCTTTTTTCTCATATTCTAAACTAAGGCTATCCTGTATTAAATAATATTCGGTTATCTTTTCCTGTAACGGCGAAGATGAACTGACCTTTATTTTACTGAAAGTGCCCGGTCTAACTAGGTTGGTTTGGCCAACAAGTTGGTTGGAGTTGGGCAGGCCCTGCACATCGGCCGTAATTTTTACCGAGCGGGTAGGTAAATAAATTCTCGCCGAAACCGGATTACTGATTTTGGGTTCTTTAATCAAAATTTCGTAAAATCCCGGCCGGGTAATTCTACCGGTTATTGTAAAAGTGCCGTTTTGCACCGTATCTATTTCGATAGGCGTTTGGTCTACTGTTTTATACTGGTTGTAATCAAAAAGCTGCAAAACTACTTCGCACCCTTCGCAGTTAGCTACTTGCCCGGTTATCTCGTATACCCGCCCTTTCAAAATTTTTACCTCTTGCTGGCAGGCGGCCAAACCAAAGAGGCACAAAAAAAGGAAAATAAAATTTCTTGTAGCAACCATAGTTTTAAGCGTTTAAGAACAGTATTTCAGGGTTTCAGGAGAGCCGTTCAATATAATAATTCTGTGGAAAATCTATATAACTAAAAAGTTTTTTTTATAAATATTTTGCCAGGGCACAGAATATTAAATGAAATAAATACCCGTAACAGGATACTGCAGGATAGCCTTTCGTGCGTAGAATTATACTTTAGCCTTTTTAAAAGATTAAATTCGGGAGCTGTTAGGGGTGGTATCGTAATCAATAAAATTATATTCTTGCCTTTAAATATAAATAGTTTCCTTTAAGCAAACTGATATAAATAGCGGCAGGAATGAAAAGAATAATGTTGAAGTGAATTTTATTTGAGATAAATTTTATTTATTAGCAAAATACTTCTAAACCATATCACTAAAGTTTATGCAGCGATTTGCCTTTAAAATGAAGTTAAAGCCGGGCTATGCAGCCGAATACCAAAAACGCCACAACGAAATTTGGCCCGAACTGGCGCAACTACTCAAAGATGCAGGCGTAAGCGATTATTCAATTTTTCTGGATACCGATACAAATACCCTTTTTGCCGTGCAAAAACAAGCGGGCCATTCGTCGCAAGATTTGGGTAGTACCGCCATTGTGCAGAAATGGTGGGCTTACATGGCCGATATAATGGATACCAACCCTGATAATTCGCCGGTTTCAGTTCCTTTAAAAGAAGTTTTTTACTTACCTTAAGTTATTTAGAATAGATAGGTAGCTTATATAATGGCCGTTTTGCTTTTCTCTTTAAATATCAACCACATCTACTCTTAATTTAAATGGCCGTACGAAAAAATATATTCAGGTGGGTAATTACCTTAAGCGTAGCGGCTTTATTTCATTGCCGGCCATCCCAAACTGCCCCTAATTTACCTGCTCCCAATTTAGAAGTTAAAGCAAATGCCGGCGTATGGCCCGAAATAAAAAAAGAAAACCGCCCCTGGACCCGTTGGTGGTGGATGGGCAGCGCCGTAGACGAAAAAAATATTAGCCGCTTGCTAACCGAATATGCCCAGGCCGGCCTGGGAGGCGTAGAAATTGCACCTATTTACGGGGCCATAGGCCACGAGAACCGCTACCTGGAATTTTTGTCTCCGCAGTGGATGCAAATGCTCGATTTTACGGTAAAAACTGCCCAGCAACAGGGTATGGGTGTAGACCTGACCCAAGGCACTGGCTGGCCTTTTGGCGGACCGCAAGTAAAGCCTGGGTTTGCCGCTTCTAAACTTATTATTCAGAAATATGCGCTAAAAGCCGGACAAGTACTATCAAACACCATTACGGTTACAGACCCCAAACAGCCCGCTCAGGACGTGGTGCTGGTAGCTTTAATGGCTTACGGCAACCAAGGCGAAGTTTTAAATATTACCGATAAAGTAACGCCCGCCGGGAAATTGCTTTGGCAGCCAAAATCTGGTAATTGGGACCTATACGCGGCGTTTAGCGGTAAAACTAGGCAAATGGTAAAACGGGCTGCGCCCGGTGGGGTGGGTTTTACCCTCGATCATTTGAATAAAGAGGCGGTGGCGGCTTACCTGGATCGCTTTAACCAGGCCTTTGGCCCCAATAACCACGGTGTAAGGGCTTTTTATAACGATAGTTATGAGGTTTACGGGGCCGATTGGACGCCTTCGTTTCTGGATGAGTTTAAAAAACGCCGCGGGTACAATCTGGCGCCTTACCTGCGGGAACTGGTAAGCGAAGAAAAAACAGAAGCAATTGCCCGCCTGAAAGCAGACTACCGGGAAACTATGGGAGAGTTGTTGCTGTATAATTTTACGCGTCCCTGGACTAATTGGGCCCACCAACGCCAAAGTATTACCAAAAACCAGGCCCACGGCTCGCCAGGTAATTTACTCGATTTGTACGCCGCCGTAGATATTCCGGAAGGCGAAACCTTTGGTTCCAGTTATTTCCCGATTCCAGGTTTGCGCCGCGACAGTGCCGACATCCGGAACGTTGATCCGGACCCTATTATGTTAAAATTTGCTTCTTCGGGGGCGCATGCTGCTGGTAAAAACCTGGTATCGAGCGAAACATTTACCTGGCTGGGCGAACATTTTAAAAATTCGTTTGCGCAGTGCAAACCCGAAGTAGAACAGGCGTTTTTAGCGGGTATAAACCATGTGTTTTACCACGGCGTAACGTATTCGCCGGACGATGTGGCCTGGCCGGGTTGGTTATTTTATGCTTCTTTAAACCTTACCCCGGCTAATAGTTTGTGGCCGCATTTCCGGGGTATTAACGATTATATTGCCCGTACGCAATCAGTTTTGCAAGCAGGCCAACCCGATAACGAGCTGGTGGTATATTGGCCCGTTTATGATTATTGGAATCAGCCGGAAGGCCGCGAAAAACTTTTTACGGTGCATGCCATCGACGAATGGCTACACCCCACACCTTTTTACAAGCAGGTAAAAAACTTAATGGCCACCGGCTATGCTTTAGACTTTATTTCGGACCGCATGCTGGCTACGGCTACCGTAAACAATGGGTTAATTCAAACCAGTGCAACAGCACCCAGCCATAAAGTATTACTCGTGCCCCAGGCCAACTATATACCTTTAAAAACCTTTGCAAATATTCTGGAACTGGCTAAAGCCGGGGCTACAGTAATAATAGAACAACTACCCGCAGATGTTCCGGGGCAACACGACTTGGCAAACCAGCGCCTGCAGTTAAATCAACTTATCGGTTCGCTTAAATTTACTGAGTCAGGCAGTGGGATTCAGGTATTTAAAACCGGTAAAGGACAAATCCTGTTAAGCAATAATGTTCCTAAAGCTTTGGCCGCTGTCGGGGTAAACCGCGAAACTTTAACCGATACGGGACTTAAATTTATCCGACGCGAAATTCCCGAAGGCAAGTATTATTACCTGGTAAATCATACTGCCCAGCCCATCTATACCACCTTAACGCTAAATACCGAGGCGGCCGCTGTTGTACTCATGGATCCACAAAGCGGCCAAGCGGGATTAGCCCAAACTGCAAAAAACAAAACCCAAACCCAGGTTAAGGTACAGTTATTAGCGGGCGAAGCCTTAATATTGAAAACTTTGAAATCAGCAGCTACCGGTTTAACGGCTTGGCCATATCTCGAAAACGGCAATTCTCCGCAGGAAATAAAAGGCGAATGGGCGTTGCAATTTACGCAAGGCGGCCCTCATTTACCCGCTCCGCAAAAATTAAAACAACTAATTTCCTGGACCCAGCTCCCCGATAATAACGCTGAATTTTTTTCCGGTTCCGGTGCGTACACCCTTACCTTTAACTTGCCAGGTAAAAAATCTGGCGAATACGTGCTGGATTTAGGTCAGGTAAACGAAAGTGCCCGGGTCTGGCTTAATGAGCAGGAAGTTGGTATTTTATGGAGTATTCCTTTCCGGGCGCGGGTTGGGCAATATTTAAAACCCGGTAAAAATACCCTGCGGGTAGAAGTAGTTAATTTAATGGCCAACCGTATCCGCTACCTGGATCAGCAAAAAATAGCCTGGCGGCGGTACCACGAAATCAATTTTGTTAACATTAATTATAAACCTTTTGATGCCTCGGCCTGGAACCCCATGCCTTCGGGATTACTGGGTCCGGTAACTTTAACCGCTTACCCACGATTCAAACAAAATTAACCCAATGTTATTTGCGGAATAAGAATATACCACCAACAATTAAAACCAGGAAAATAATGGTTACAATCAGGTAAATTAAAAAGTTAGATTTCCAGTGCGATTCCCTTTTCATAAAAATTTAACTTTATTTCTTAACCCGTGGTTTAACAATATTTGGTGTTGTACAATACGTGGTTAGTTTAGAAAAGATGTTTGGGTAAACGGGTGTATTAATTATACTTTAGATGGCAAAATATTGTGCCGCCCAATAAAGTGAATTTTTAGCTAAAAGCCCAAAGTTGTAAGCCTCTGCAAATTAGCCAAGCCGGTTTATTAATTAAAAATTATTTTTTAACGCACGAAAGGAATATTTTTCTAAGGTCTTTCGGAATAGCCCAGAGAATTTATATCGGAATAACTGTCTTTTTGAAAAATTTGAAAATTCATATTGTTTCTAAAGATTAAACCGGTTAGAGCAGGATGGAAATTTTAAATTTTTTTGATATAATTACTCAGTTCCTTGCTAAATACAACCCCTATTTCCTACACTAAACAATTTTCAAATGAAAAAAAAAGTACACTTTGTGCCGTACCTGGCCTTGGCCATCTCCTTAGCCGGAGGCTGGCCCCAGTCAGCGGTAGCTAAACCCAGCAATACTTCTATTGCGGATAGTAAAGATAATGCCAAACATCTGAATGCAGTAAAGCCCACTGTTAATTTGGATAGAAATAAAATAACTGAATGGGGGAGCTCCAATTTATCGGTAATGGTAGATGTGCCCATTAAGGGCCGGGTAACCGACGAAAAAGGCGAAGGCTTGCCGGGAGTTAGTGTGCAAATAAAAGGCACTACCAACGGTACTACTACAAATTCTGACGGGAGTTATACCTTAACGGTACCAACCGGTAATGCAACTTTGGTCTTTTCTTTTATTGGTTATAAAGTGCAGGAGGTGCCGGTAAACAACCGCACTACGCTTAATGTATCGATGGCGTCTGATACCAAAGCTTTGGAAGAAGTGGTAGTGGTAGGTTACGGTACCGTTAAAAAAAGCGATGTAACCGGTTCGTTGTCGTCGGTATCGGCTGAAAAAATCCAGGAAGTACCGGTGGCTAACGTTTCGCAGGCTTTACAAGGCCGGGCCGCCGGGGTAGATGTATCGCAGAATAATTCCCGGCCCGGCGAGGCACCGGTTATCCGCATCAGGGGTAATCGTTCTTTAAAAGCTACCAACAACCCTTTGTACGTGGTAGACGGCATCCCGCTGGCCGAAGGCTCGGGTATAAACGATTTTAACCCGGCGGATGTGGCATCGGTAGAAGTATTAAAAGATGCTTCGGCCACGGCTATTTACGGTTCGAGGGGGGCTAACGGGGTAATATTGGTAACCACCAAAAAAGGCAAATCCGGCAAAGCTAAAGTTAATTACGATGGCTACGTTGGACTATCTAAGCCGCTAGCTCCGCTGGATATGATGGATGGCGGCGAATGGATAGAGCTGCGGCGCGAGGCCCGGCGCAACAGCAACGGAAAAACATATCGTTACCCTTATGCCGACCCCAACGAAGATTTTAGTAGCACGGGTGGTAATTTATCGACCGACCTGAACATGTGGGAATCGGTGGCAGCCGGTTACGAATGGTTAGACAAGGATAACCGCATACCCAAAACCCGGCCCGTTACCGACGAAGAACGTGCCGCTTTTCAGAAATATTACGAGCAGGATTTAATTCGCTACCGGGGCAATGCCGCCGCACTGGCTCGCCTGATAAACCCCAACAGCATAACCGAAATTCCTATTTACGACCCCAGTAAAGTAAGAACCACCGACTGGGCCGACATGGTACTGCAAACCGGGGTGCGCCAAAACCACCAGGTGAGCGTTTCGGGCGGCTCCGATTTAATAAGTGTAATTTTATCATTGGGATATTTTAACGAGAAACCCACCATTAAAGCCATGGGCTACGAGCGGTACAATGTACGCCTGGGAATAGAGTATAAAATAAGCGAGGCTATTAAAGTAGGCGGTTCCGGTACCGCCAGTCTGGCCGACCAGGATTACGGTACCGATTTATACGGTCGGGCGGTAGGTCAATTGCCCATTGCCGTACCCCGTAATGCCGAAGGCAACTTAATTCCCTTACCCGGTAACGATGCCTTAATTTATAACCCGCTGTATAATATTACCAACGCCACCGAAAACCGGCGGACGAATCGGTTTTTTGGTAGTTATTACGCCGAAGTAAATATTGCGAAAGGATTAAAATACCGCGCCAACTTTGGTCCGGATTTTAGGCAATATCGCCGTGGGGTGTACTACGGTTCGCTTACCAGCGAGCGCACCGGGGCGGCTTCCCAGGCCAACTACGACCAGGAACAACGTTTTGCCTACGTACTCGAAAATCTGCTTTTTTATAACAAGCAAATTAACGAACAGCACAGCATAAGCGTAACCGCGCTGCAATCTATTCAGAAAGATCGGTTCGAGTCTTCGGCTATTCAGGTAAATAATTTGCCTTACGACTCGCAGCAATTTTATAAACTGGGTTCTACCAACAATACCGGTCCCGAATCTTTCGACACAGATTACAACGAACGCAAATTATTTAGCTGGATGGGCCGGGTAAATTATTCTTTCCGCGATAAATATTTATTGACGGTTTCGGGACGGTACGATGGCGCTTCGGTTTTAGCGCCCGGTCAAAAGTGGGATTTCTTCCCGTCTTTTGCTTTGGCTTGGAAAATGAAAGAAGAAAGCTTTTTAAGCAATATTGCCGTTCTGGACGATTTAAAGCTGCGGGTAGGTTACGGTAAAACCGGTAACTCCGCCGTAAGCCCATATACCACGCAGGGTGCCCTGGCCAAAACCCGTTATACCTACGGCGATGCTGCCGCCTGGGGCTTCCGGCCCGACCAGATTGCCAATCCTAATTTAAAATGGGAGAGTACTGCTATGGTGAATGCCGGGGTTGATTTTGCGTTTTTAGGCAACCGCCTTACCGGTACCGTAGATGTGTACGAATCTAACACCACCGACCTGATTATGGACCGCCAGGTACCCACGGCCTCCGGCTTTGGTTTTGTGCAGGAAAATATTGGTGCCGTGCGCAACCGGGGTCTTGAAGTATCTTTATCGAGTGTAAACCTGAATACCCCCGGTGGGCTGCGCTGGACTACCGATGTTATTTATGGCCGCAACAAAGAAGAAATTACCGAACTCTATGGCGGTGAACGCGACGATATTGGTAACCGCTGGTTTATTGGGCAACCTACTGTGGTGTATTACGATGTTAACCCCATTGGCGTTTGGCAGTCTGAGGAAGTAGATGAAGCAGCCCGTTATGGCAAAATTCCGGGTCAGGGCAAGTTTCAGGATTTAGACAACAATGGCGTTATTAACCAGCAGGACCGGGTAATTTTAGGTACTAACGTACCCAAGTGGAGCGGCAGTATTGCCAATGCCATTAACTACAAAGGCATAGATTTATCGTTTTTGTTTTACGCCCGCATTGGCCAGTCGGTCCGGAGTTCGTGGTACCGCCCAACCTTAACCGGCCGCTACCCCGATCGGGATGTAGAATATTGGACGCCCACCAACCCGAGCAATGTGTATCCGCGCCCCAATATGGACCAGGAGCGTCCTGAAAACCCCGATTCTTATTTAGTAACCAAAGCCTCATTTGTAAAGTTACGCACCGTTACGTTGGGCTACAATTTCCCGCAAAATATTACCTCGCGGCTTAAAATGGAAAGCCTGAATATTTATGTATCGGCGTTTAATCCTTTGCTCTTTACCAAATACAAAGGCATGGACCCGGAGTTTTCTTATACACCGGTAGTTTCGTCTACAGCCCGTACGCAGTCTCAGATTCTGGGCGACCAGATAGTAGGTACCAACTTTAGCGATAAGAGTTTACAATTTGGGGTACGCATCGGGTTTTAATACCGGTTACGCAAACCATATTATTTGTATTAAATCAGCAGAAATTTCATGAAAAAAATAAGTATATATTTATCCTTGATAGGAACGCTATTGGTAGCACCTTCCTGCAAAGATTATTTAGAGGAAGACCTGGTATCTACGGTTTCGTATAGTTATTACAACACGGAGCGAGGTATGGAAGATTTGATTAACGCCTCGTACAGTAGTTTGCGTTGGACGTTTAATGGCGAGCAAAGCTTTACCATGAACAACTACGGCGTAGATGAGTACATGAACGCCGCCGACGGCCAGTTTAAATTCTGGAACACCTATGGGCCGGAACTAAATCCGAGTACAGCCGCCGGTTACATACACGATATGTGGACCGAATATTACAGTGCCATAAACCGCTGCAACCTGGCCATACAAGGCATACCCAATATTACGGGTACCGGTGTTTTAAAAGACGATGCCGGTAAAAATTTAAGAATTGCCGAACTACGTTTTCTGCGGGCTTTTTATTATTTTAAATTGGTGCAACAGTTTGGGGCTATTCCGCTGGTGCTGGAAGGTTCTACCAACATTCGGTTAGAGTTTAACCGTTCGCCGGTTCCGGAAGTGTATAAGCTAATTATTAAAGATTTACGCGAAGCCGAAGCTATTTTGCCGGCTACCCAAAGCCAGATGGGCCGCGCTACCAAAGGGGCTGCCCGTCATTTTCTGGCCAGCGCTTACTTAACCCGCGGCAGTGCAGTTACCGAGCAACGGGGCCAGAAACCTACCGACATGGACAGCGCCGCTTACTACGCCGATTTGGTACTGACTTCCGGCCAATATGCATTACAAAATAATTACGCCGATTTATGGAATATTCAGAACCAAGACCGCATACAGCAAGCCGGCAACGAAGTAATATTTGCCGCGCAGTTTAATACCAATGCGCTTTTACTAAACGGAGCCGGTAACCGGGTGCACCTGTATTACCAAATGACCTACGATGTAATTCCGGGTATGGTGCGCGATATTGCCAACGGTCGTCCTTTCCGGCGCTTAATGCCTACCGATTACGCGCTGGATATTTTCGACCGCAAAAACGATTCGCGGTTTTACAAAAGCTTTAAACTAACTTACTTTAGCAATGGAGGTACGCCACCCACCTGGACCGCCGCTACGGCTCCCAATCCCAGTTTAGTAGGCCGGCCTAAATTTAGAGTAGGCGATACCGCAGTTTACGTAACTTTACACAACAACGTAAGCGATGCTGCCGTTGCCCGCCGCCCTTATACCTGGATTCCGCGGAATAAATACACCGAGCAGAATTTCCCGACCTTGCTTAAATTCCTGGATCCGCTGCGCGCTGATATTACCACCGAATTTGGTACCCGCGACGGTATTCTGGCCCGCCTCGGCGAAACCTATTTAATTGGAGCAGAGGCGCACGGCCGTAAAGGCAATTATACCAAAGCGCTGGAATATATTAACAAACTGCGTGAGCGGGCGGCTTACAAAGCCGGCGAGGCTAAACCCCAGGAATATTGGTTTACCGAAGGTGGTACCAAAGGCGACCTAAACAGCACCTATAATGAAATAACCGTAACGGAAACCCAGTTTGAAAACAACGTACCCGCCGAAAAATATCCACCATCGGCCACAACCAAGCAGGCCCGGTTTATTCATTTTATTTTAAACGAAAGAACCCGCGAACTCCTGGGCGAACTGTACCGTTGGAACGATTTGCAGCGCACCGAAACCTTGGTAGAGCGGGTAAAACTGTTTAATCCCAAAGCCCAACGGATTGAAGAAAAACATAAGTTACGGCCCATTCCGCAAGACCACATCGACCGCTTATGGAAAAATGGCGCTCCGCTAGCCGAAACCGATAAAGCAGCAGAACAAAACCCCGGTTATTAGTAGTGTTTTTAAAAGAAGAAGGCTGGAATATTTCCAGCCTTCTTCTTTTATCTCTGATGCATAATACCAAGGCAAAATTACTTGTGCGGTTAACCAAAAGTTCTCGCCAGCGTCCCGCTGGTGAGGTTTTCTACCGGCCTCTGGCCGCGACCAAACTATCCTAAACCCCCAAGGTCATTTTGCCACGGCACACAGTTTTAAGCTGCTCGATAAAACCCTACAGGGCCACGATACTATTTTACACCTTTCTTTTGTAGATGATTATTCGGGCAAGATTAGCGGATTTTTAAAAATTAATACCACCAATTATGCGATTGTAGAATTTAAAAGAACCAACGCGTTATTTGAAGAAGTTACGGAAACGGTACACTTAAAATACCGCCAAATAAATGGCAAATATTACCCTGCCTTTATGCAAGTAACGGTTCCCCGGTTAATAAACCTGGATTCTAAAACCTACCAGGTAAACATACATACCGCCTGGATAGATACCGTACTTACCCAAAGATTCCGGTCGGTAAAGCAAAGCCGGCAATTGCCCTGGGCAACAGAACTGGAAGCTACCAAATTTAAGCACAACCCGGCGTTCTGGGCTAAATACGCTTTATTGCAACACCATCCGCTGGAAACCGAAATCCAAAATAGTTTGGAAAAGCAAGCCAGTTTAGAATACCAGTTCCGCGAAAATGCTTCTAAAATAGAATAAAAATTAAGAGCCTCGGTGTATTTACAAACGCCCGAACGCTTTCACAAAACCAGCTGGTTAAACAAGCTATCTAACGTATCCTGGGGTTGGGCAAGCAGGCCTGGGTGCACCGCCGATGTTTGTACAACAGTGCTGCGGGTAGCAGTAAGCCACCGGAAACGCGCCGCAATAGGCAGTTGCCCGATAACACCGCCCTCACGCCGGCCGGCGCAAATTCTGGCAAAGGCCTCTAAACGCGTTTGTAGTTCCGCAAAATCCAGCTTTTCTGAAAATGCCTGCAGCCGCTTTTCGTTCAGGTGAAAACGGGTTTGCAAAAAGCCTTGCGCCGAACAATATAATATTACCCCTACATTCATAAATTCTTCTCGTTCTACGCAGGGCACCACCCGGATTATGGCGTATTCAAATAAGTGCTTTTCTGGCATGTTGCGCTCCTTCTACAAATATGGGGGAATGGGCAATCCGGGTCTCCAGGAACCGGGTATACATCTGGCGTTGCTCTTCGGGCGAGGTAAAAGTTGGTTCGTTTTGTAGCCAATCATCCGGTATTAGCGCAATTATAGCCCTAATTTTATCGGGGGTGAGTACCGCCCGGTATTCGGCATCTATGGTCGCCAGTTCGGTGGCAAAAGGCAATAATACGTGATCTTTTATCTGGGCAAACGGACGCTTGGCCTGTTCGGCAGGATCCTGACCCGAATGATGAAAATAAAAAGAAGCGCCGTGGTCTATTAACCACAGTTCTTTGTGCCACATAAGCATATTGGTGTTGCGGGGCGTACGGTCTACGTTGGTAATGAGGCAATCCAGCCATACAATTTGCGAAGCCAGCCGGGCGTCAACGGTATTTACCAGGGCATCAAAGGTAATGGCGCCCGAAAGATAATGCAAGGCCAGGTTAAGGCCTTCGCTGGCCCGGAGTAAATCCTGAATTTCTTCGTCGGGTTCGGTGCGGCCAAAAGCTTCATCGAGTTGCGCAAAAACTAGCTCAGGTATTTTTAAACCTAAAGTACGCGCAATTTCACCGGCAATTAATTCGGCAATTAAAGCTTTTACGCCCTGGCCGGCGCCCCTGAATTTTAGGGCATACATAAAACCATCGTCGGCTTCTACAATGGCGGGCAACGAGCCACCTTCGCGCAGGGGCGTTATGTAGCGGGTTACCTGCACGGTACGGAGGTGCATGGGGCTATTGTTCATTTTTGCGTTTACCGGCCTTTTTATCCATTTGGGTGTAAATACTGCGGGTACTTACGGGCAAGCTTTTTATGAAGGTCAAAAGTATTTACTTTATAGCTAAACCCAAGCGCCGGTTTGTTTAAATTGAGGTTAGTTGTTTTATTTTAAGTACCAGTAAAAATTATCTAACACTATTTATTAAGGTAATTTTATAAGATACAATGCTTTAAATATTTTATCACTTAAAACTCATTACTTGCTTATTTAAATTCTAACTGCGGATGAGCAGGTAGGCTGCGTTCACTAGCGGGTAATTTCTGGTAAGTTTTATTTAGGTTGAGCGATATGGCTACGCCCGGCGCCCCAAAAATATAAGTAGGGGTAAATACAAAAGTTGGTTTACGGCCCCAACGGTTGCGGTGCGACAGGTAAGCCATGTGGGCCGATAAAATACCAATACCCGCCCCGGCAAACACATCGGATTGCCAATGGGCATTATTTAACATGCGCAAAGCGCCTACACCGGTAGCAATGGTATAGGCACCAATACCGTACCACTGGCTCTTGTGCCGCAGTTCGGAATGCAAAATAGAAGCCGCTAAAAAAGCATGGGCCGTATGCCCCGACGGAAAAGAATAATTGTTTTCGCCGTTGGGGCGCATTTGGTTAGCTGTATTTTTAATACCCAACACCAATACGGCATTTACCGCTTCGGCTTTTAAAATTAAGAGCGACGTATTTAAAAAATCGTTGTTAGATTTTATCTGGAGTAAGTTTACCACAGCCAGCTCTACAAACGGGGCAAAAACCAAGGCATCGTCTACGCGGGTTTTAAAATTAGGAAACGCCTTTCTGATATCCCGCTGGGCATCATAGCTGCTATAAAAACCGTTGTCTTTAATGGTGCTTACACCATAGCCAATTAAAACGGCCGGTACAATGGTGGCTTTAAAGATTTTGGATTTAAAAAAAGGTGCTTTGGGTTTAGCCACCAGCAAAGAGTCCTGGTATTTTTTAAGGGTATCGGTTTGCTGGGCTTGCAAATTGCCGGTACTTACTCCCATTATAAAAACAAGGGCCAGCCAATAAGATTTAAATTTTTCCATACCTGATCGGCCAGTTAGTTCGGATTGAGGTAATGAATAAAAGTGGGTCATTCATTTAAATTTTATAGAAGTTTTCGGGATTAGGTAAATGGGTGTGAGCAAAATAATAGTAAGCAAAAAAGGCTGCCCCGTACAGGCAGCCTTTTTTGCTTAACAATAGAATCAGCTATTACTTATCTTTTTCGTAGCCTTCCATTTTAACTAATTTATTATAAAGTCCCAGCAATAAGAATGGGGCTGGCCACTGGCCTACAAATAAAGCTTCTTCGTCTTTTTTCAGGATTTTAAGCGTGGCCGATACAGCCATCGAACCTAAAGCAGCCCATAAAAATAAGTCAGAAGGAAGTTTTGAGGTATATTTTTCAATGGCAGCGGCCACTGGTCCTTCTTTACGTTCCGGGTTAAAATTATCGGCTTTGTTTTTTAATTCTTGTGCGTCCATAGTTTTATAATTTCTTTTAAAATGAGTTTATGTCCTATGAAAACGTAGGACTTATTTTTAATGTTTAAAAAAAATGTATTAAAATTAAAAATAAGCTGAATTTTGGTCTTACAACATTCCATTTATTAAGCAAAAATAGCTGTTCAACCGGTTTTTTAATAACTGAATTTACTTGCTCTGCCACATGTAAATGCTTATTTAACAAAAAGATATATTATAGTGAATTAAACCCAATAAAATACTTTTATAAATTTTGTTACTCCCCAGTAAAAAATATATTTCTATTACAATTCCATGATGTCTTCGTGCCAGAGCGTTGGTTTTTCCTGAATAAAATCTTGCATCATTTTAATACATTCCGGTAAGTTTAAGTCAATCACTTCTACGCCGTGGGCTTCCATAAACTCCCGCGCACCACTAAAAGTCTGCGATTCGCCGACTATTAATTTGGGAATTTTAAACTGCACAATGGTACCCGCACACATATAACACGGCATTAAAGTAGAGTAAATAACTGTGTTCCGGTAGCTGCCTATCCGGCCGGCATTGTTCAGGCAATCCATTTCGCCGTGCAGTATTGGGTTGTTTTCTTGTACCCGTTTATTGTGCCCCTGGGCAACCACCTTGCCCGCTTGTACCAGTACCGACCCAATCGGAATACCGCCTTCCTGCCGGCTTTTCTGCGCTTCGGCAATGGCTAGTTGCATAAATTCATCCATAATTATTAGTTTTAAATAATATAAAACAGCCTTACGTAAGACTGGTAATTACGCCTGTATACTGCCTTGTTTACAGAAGGCTGCAAAAGCTTTAAAATAAATTTAGAATAAATTATGTACACTGGCTAAACAGGCAGCCAGTGCAAGATTGTAAGGCTTAATTAGAACCAGTATAACCCTAATTTGGCAGAAGCTATTTTACCAAAAGTTGCTTTTCAATTTCTTTCATAAATATTTCGGCTCCGCGGCTATTCAGGTGTACGCCGTCTATGGTTAGGCGCAAATGGCGTTCGCGGCTCAATTTATCGGCCCGGTGCAAATATTTACATTGTACCAAATCCAGCAGGGCGGTGTTCAGGAAGCTTTTCAGGAAATAATCGCGGGTAGGTTGTTTACCCAATATTTTATCAAACTTGGGCGCAACATCGGCCACAGCACAATTGTATTCCTGGGCCAATCTTCTGATAACCTGATTGTAAGCTTCTCTTTTTCTGTTTAGTTCAAATGCCAGGTTTTCATTTAGGCAACCCAAGGTGGTTAAAACAATTCTGGCCGAGCAGTTGGCCTGCATAAATTTAATGGTAGCCCGGAGTTTTTTTTCGAAAGCCACCGCCGAACTTTGTGGTTGGTAATTTTTATTTAGTAGGTGCTGTAGCGCTTTCCGGAACAGAAAACCTTTTTCCTGAAAGGCCGGCAGTAAAATATCGTTGTAACCGGCACCCAGCACAATAAATTGGTAGGCCTTGTTTTCGGCGAGTTTTTGTTTTAATCTTTCCGAAATGCGGTTTAATGTTTCGCCGTTTACGCCGGCATTTTCAATTTCCCAATGGGGGTGTTTAAATGCTAAAAACCGCAGAAAATTTACCCCCTGGCTGCCCTTGAAAATGCTATCGCCGATAAATAATATTTTCATGAACGATTCAGGTTTAGAACTGGCTGGCCCTATTGCCCTAATACTAGCTGTTCAAATATATAAAAATTATCGATATTGCGATATTTCTGCACGTGCTTTGCCAGTGTTAATTTGCTTTTTGGTAGAAGTTTGACGCTGTTTTAGGCTGTAGCAGTCATTATTTTAAAATTAATTGGATGTAATTGAATAATTTATTTAGGCCACTTAAGGGAATATAAAGAAAAATTATAGCGAAAAAGGTGAGGGAGTGAACCGGGTAAAAGTTACTATTTACAGCCGTAAGGCTAAGTATTTAAATTTTACGCCTTACGGTATATAAACGGATTTAATCCTTCTTTTAGCTAATTATTTCTTTTTTGACTTTACCGTGTTTAGTTTGGCCGTATAATTAATTATTAACCGTAGAGTTGGTGTAAGGCAAATATTTATAGAGGGCGAGCGTTTTGCCACTAGCAGATATAAATATTTTTATTTTAACATTAGCCTACGTTTTGAGTTAGATTGGTTTAAACACAAATTTGAATGGTTAAAAGGGAACCGCAAACAACATTAAACCCTGTTTATAAAACCGAACATTATACCATTACGCCCGATAGTGTCCGGCAAGAAAATTATATTGCCCAGGCATTATCGGCCACCGAAATAATTTCTAACTACGAAAGCTTAACGCATAAATATTTAGCCCCGCATATTTTCTTTAAATTTAGCCTGAATGGGCACGACAATGAAATGGAATACGGCCAGAACCATTCTATTTATTGTACCGGAATGGGAATTGCCTGCGAAACACCCCTTATTAAATTTGGCCACCAGTTCACCGACCACCAACCTTTGCCCGATAATGTGTTTCTGGCGCCCAACACGCCTTTTAAAATTCGGTTGGATTTACGGGAAGTACTGGCCGCGTTTAATAACCAGGGGTTTTATACTACCTACCACAACCAGCAAATACAGGCAACCGATTTTAAAGGCGTTTTTGTAGCGGGTAGTGCCGCCCCTTTAACCTGGAATTTTGCCGATTTAGCTTTGCGGCCAGATTTAGAATTAAAAGATATAACCGGCACCGGTATTTACGAAATTACTTTAATCCTGAACCCCCACCGGCCCAACGAAAACGATCCCTGGTCGCGCTGGAGATTAAGTAAAGATATTTGTAATTATCCGGGTTACCAATCGGGTTTGCCTTTGGCTGATGCACTGTATAACCTGTCGCTGGAAGAATTGGTGCAAGCGATAGAACCCGATAATACTTTCCGGACCGGCAAGGAGTGGGCGGGTGTCTGGACCCGTGATATTAGTTACAGCATTATTTTGGCGTTGGCGGCTGTGGCACCGGCCGTTTCGCAAAATAGTTTGTTAAAGAAAGTAAAGCGAGGCCGCATTGTGCAGGATACCGGTACCGGCGGCGCTTACCCGATATCTACCGACCGGCAGATTTGGGCCGTTGCGGCCTGGGAAATATTTGTTGTAACCGGCGATCGGGATTGGCTATGCCAGGCGTACAGCATTATCCGGCAATCTTTAGAAGACGATTATTTAAACGTTTACGACCACCAGACCGGCTTAGTTTGCGGCGAATCTTCGTTTTTAGATTGGCGCGAGCAAACCTACCCCGCCTGGATGCAACCGGCCGATATTTTTGAATCGGAATGTTTAGGTACCAACGCCGTGCATTACCAGGCCAACTCGGTTTTAAGCCAAATGGCCCAGATTTTAAACGAACCGACAGCTGCCGCCAAATACGCGCAAATAGCTCAGAATATTAAGGCCGGTATAAATAAATATTTGTGGCAACCCGAAGCCGGTTATTACGGGCAGTACCGCTACGGCCGTCATTATAAAATACTTTCGCCGCGGGCCGATGCCCTGGGGGAAGCTTTGTGCGTTTTATTTGGAATTGCCGATGCCGAACAAAGGCAAAGGATAGTGCTACATACGCCCGTGGGGCACTACGGCATTAGTTGTATTTTTCCGCAGATACCACAAATATTGCCGTACCACAACAAAGCTGTTTGGCCATTTGTACAAGGTTATTGGACTTGGGCCGCCGCTATCAGTACCAACCAGGCTGCTCTCACCGCTGCTATCAGTGCCCAGTACCGGGCAGCCGCCTTGTTTTTAACGAATAAAGAAAACTTTGTGGCGGCTACCGGCGATTACGGTGGTACCCAGGTTAATTCAGATAATATGTTGTGGAGCCTGGCGGGTAGTTTAAGCCTGGTGTACAAAATATTTTTTGGCCTGCACTTTACGCCCGCCGGCTTAATTTTTCAGCCCTACGTGCCCCCGGCTTTTGCCAGAGCCCACTGCCTGACCGATTTTAAATATCGCCAGGCTAACCTGCATATTTACCTCGAAGGAAAAGGTAGCCGAATAGAATCTTTTACTTTAAACGGACAAGCATTCCCAGACGCGATTGTACCCCCAGATTTAATTGGCCCGCAGGAAATAAAAATTAAATTAGCCGATGAACCAGAAGCTGTAGATTCTTTTACGCAGGTAGACGAATGCATTACCCCGCAAACGCCCACAGTAAACCTCACCGAATCGGGTATTCATTGGGCACCCGTCGACCACGCGGTAAGCTACCAGGTACTAAAAAATGGCCAGCCATTGGGCTATACCACGGCTACTTATTTCAATTTTAAAGCCGCACAAAATTATGCCCAATACCAGGTAATAGCCATAGATGCAGCCGGTCAAGAATCTTTTGCCAGTGAACCGGTTATTATAACGTCCACCAATACTTTGGTGTATAAAATTGGTGAAGTAAACGCGCAAGGGTATATAGAAATAAATCGGCAGCAAAATACGGTGCTATTGGTGCATGCCGCCATTCCCGAAACCGGCACCTATGCCATTGATGTAAAATACGCCAACGGCAACGGCCCCATCGAAACCGATAATAAATGTGCTTTCCGGGCTTTACGCAAAGGCGATAAATTAATTGGCACCTTGGTAATGCCCCAGCGCGGGGCCGATAACTGGGACGATTGGGGTTATAGTAACGCCGTAATTACGTATTTAGAAAAAGGAAACACCTTGTTCTCGGTAGCATACCTGCCGCATACCCAAAATATGCACGGCGAAATAAACCAAGCTTGGCTAGACCACATCCGGTTTATAAAAATTGATTAAGCCAGGCATTTGTAACTTAATATTTGACTGACCGGCAATATTTCTAAACCCAGCTAAGAATAAAAATTTTTAGCTGGGTTTAGCTTAATAAGAACCTGTTACGTGTTTTGGAAAAGGTAACTCGCAGTCCTTTGTAATTGCTTTTCTGGCCAGCAAATAAGCAGCAAAATCAACGGGTAATGATAAAATCGTTTATGGCGCAATGTGCCTTTTGCCGCTTTTAGAGATTTGCTCTAAATAAGTTTTAAATGAACAATTGTTTAATCCCTAAAATATTTAAGAGAGCCGTTAACTGGTTTTTCTACAAATTAATTTTCTTTTAGTTTTTGCAGGCACCGTGCTAAACTATCTTGCCAATGCGGTATTTCTATCTGTAGGTTTTGCTTGATTTTGGCTTTGTCCATAACCGAGTAAGTGGGGCGCACGGCCCGGGTTATGTATTCGGCGGTGCGTACCGGTATGGCTTTTACCTGCGTTTGGCTCAGGTTAAAAATACTTTTGGCAAAATCGTACCAGGAGGTAAGCCCTTCGTTGCTGTAGTGGTAAAGGCCAAATTCCTGGCTGTTGGTTTCTATAATGGTTAGGATACAAACGGCCAAATCCATGGCGTAAGTAGGTGTACCCACCTGGTCCCAGATTATTCTAAGTTCTTCTTTTTCTTTACCCAGCCGCAGCATGGTTTTTACAAAGTTGTTGCCAAACTCAGAGTAAAGCCAACTGGTCCGAATGATAAAGTAGTTAGGTATAATATCGGCAATTATTTGTTCGCCGGCCAGTTTAGATTTTCCGTAAATATTAATTGGGTTAGTTTCATCGGTTTCGGTAAGCGGCAAATAACCGGTGCCAGCAAATACAAAATCAGTAGAAACGTGTACCAAAACGGTATTATACTCCCGGCATAATTTACCCAGGTTTTCTACGCCATCGCGGTTAATTTGCCGGGCAATCTCCGGTTCGTCTTCGGCTTTGTCTACGGCGGTGTACGCCGCACAATTTATACAATATTGGGGTTGATAAGCCGCAAACGTCTGGCTCAGCGTTTCGTAATCCAGAATATTAGCTTCGGCCTTGGGTAAGAAATAAATATTTTTTACGTTTTTTTCGCGGGCCGCCACTTGCAAGCATTGCCCCAACTGGCCCGAAGCGCCAAAAACAATCACATTCTCCATTAAATTTAAATTTTGAAATGCAGGTAGCGTAAGCCATAAACGGGTAAAAAGTATTATGGATCTTGGTTTACTGTTTTTTCAGATTCGGGAGCAAGTTAGCAAATAGTTTAAAATGCAATGGTGCTTTCCAGATTTTTCAGCAAACGCGCTTTTAAAGCCGCAATTACGCAGACTTAGTTTTAGACAAATACGTGCCGGATTTTTACCCAGCGTACTGGAAATTACGGGCTAGGCTATGGTGCGTTTATGCACTATAGGTATTGTTGGGCCTCGTTTTATTTGTTTCTCAAAAAGCTCACAAAGTCGACAAACTCAGCCTGCAAGGTTTCATTCATATCACCTCCACCGTTCATGGTCAAATATTCCCTCTCCAACCATTCATAGCTTTCCCTTTTAGTAAGTTTAGCAAGAACCAACCCTAGCCTCATCCTAAAGTGTGGATTTTTGCAAATCTTCGGAGTTTTATCAGTAAAAGTATTCAATACCTCCTCCGTATAGCGTACATCACCGTACTTCATGAAGAAAGGCTCAATTTCCGAAAAGTAAATTTTTTTGGTTTTTTGCTCTGCCTTCTCAATATCGGACTCCTTTTCTATCTCCAGGCCTTCTAAGGATTTCCTTTTTTCTAAAAATTCCCCTTCGTTGTAGATAATGTCACCTATTTCTCCACCAACCCCCATATAAGCTTTACTCATATTAGGATTTTGCTTCAGAAAACCTTTGTGAATTTTCTCTGCTTCTAAAAACTTCAATCCCAAGCTTATGTGGAGGGAATAATTATAGCTCCATAAGGTAGAAAAAACTTTAACCGATAATTCTCTTTCTTTTTCCCTTTTTACAAACTCATTTTTCGATATTACAAGCTTATAGCCATTTTCAAGAAAGAAGGGCTCTAACCTCTTAAGAAAGTTATGATTAAAGTTTTTCTGACTAAACATATCTTACAAATGTGGCCCAACGTACTTGTGTAAACGACGCCGAAGGCCGTCGGCCGAGGTGAGGTTTACACGTTGTTAGGTCTAGTTTTTCTTTTCTGTAACCGCGCGTCTTCTTTTTGTTTTTAACCTGTTTTGTGGGAAATAGCCCGAAAACAGCTTACCGAAGATTAATTCTTCCTTTTCTGTTTGTCTGTTTTTACTCTGATTTCAGAAAAACCGGCCAAAAAGCTTTTCCGAAGTCGGACTGCACGCATTGCATCTAATCTAAAGGAAAAGCTTTTCCCCAGGCTTAGATGATTTGATTTTGCTGATGATTTCCTCTCCATGCTCAATCGAGCGGCAGGGAATGATTATTTTATTCGGGGCATTCTTGATGTCGTTAATGACAGCGAGATTCCCTGCCATCATCGTCTCAATTTTTAGTGTTCCAATTATTTTCGACCTTATTAGTTGCACGTGATTTGTTCTTGAAATTAGACCTAACTGGTCAGAAAACGTGAAAACGGGAATATATTACTTGTATTCTTTTTGTTTAAATTTTATCGCCGGGTGGCAATTACTTTAAATACCACGGGGCCGTTTTGCGTTTGTACTTTGTTTTGGCCTTCCATTTTATCGCCTTTAATGGTGCCTTTCAGTTCAAAAGGAAAACTGCCTTGTAAGGTTTTAACTTCGCCGGCATAAATAAAATTTTCGCCTTGTAGTTCGGCTTTGGTAATGGCGGTTTGGGCTTCGTAGTTAATATTGCTAACCGAAATCCAGCCCGAATAACCAGCAGATCCGCCCCGTTGCACCGATATTACTCCCGAAAAAGGTTCCTGCTCCGGGCTGCTCATGGTGTATTCCCATTTGCCTTCGAGGTAGGTGCGGGTGGCTACCGGGGTGGTATTGGTTGTACTGGCGGCAGATGTTTGATGGCCCGCGTTACCGGTAGCCGGAAATTGTTGTTGCGCACAACCCGTAGCAAGAAAGATGGCGGCCAGGCAACAGAATATTAGGTTGTTTTGGAGCAATCTCATAGTAGTGGCATTAGTGAGCCCCAAGATAAAAAATATTATTTAAAATATTTGCCTCTCCTGGTTTTCTCCGGAATTTACCTGGGCTGGGAGGTAAGTAAAGGCAGGGTAGCCGCTGCTATAGTTCAGGGTTAAAATATTTATGTAAAATAATAAAAACTACATGGCAGGTTTATTTTATTAATGATTGAAAATCAATATTATAAAATCGTATTGCTTACAACATAAAACGGACCACTAACTTATATAATAACAAGCACATCCAAAATAGGCGCAGGTCAGTATAAAAAGCATGCGCTACGTATCCATCGACTTAGAAACAACGGGTACCAACCCCAACCGCCACCAAATAATTGAGTTTGGTGCCGTAATAGAAAATACGAATAAAACCACGGAGCTCGAAAATCTGCCCCGGTTTAAACGCATTGTGAAACACCCCGAGTACCACGGGCAGGCTTTTGCCTTAAACCTGAATGCTCGTATTTTTCAGGAGTTGGTACAGCCTACAGGTGCCGCTACCATTTGCGAAGCCCACGAACTGGCCGCACAGTTTAAAGATTTTCTGGTTAATAATGGCTTTGAGCCCGACGAGGGAAAAGAGTATGTGCGACTGATTGCAGCCGGAAAAAATTTTGCAGCCTTTGATTTGGCTTTTCTCAAATGCCTGCCCCATTGGCGCGACCACATCCGGCTTAGCCAGCAAATATTAGATCCGGCCATTTTTTACCTGAACTTTAAAGAAGACGAAAGAATGCCTTCTTTGGAAGAATGTAAAAAACGTGCCGGCTTTACCGATACTACGGTTACACACGATGCCTTGGACGATGCTTTGGATGTGGTGCGGTTACTGCGCCAGCAGTACAACAGGTAAATCAGAAAATATACCGGAAAGATAAATTGGGCCGGAGGCCGTAAATATTATTGTACCGGTTAGCTAAACCATAACCACTAAAGCCCCAAATACCGGTTTTAATATCGGCAGATAAGGTAAAAGGTGCCTTTGGGAAAAAATACTCGGCGCCCAGCGTACCCAGAAAAGTAGTAGTGGTTGTCACTTTTTCTTTGGCCGGCTCGGGCAGGTTGGTTATCGGCTGGTAACGGTACACATCCAGGTTGGCGCCAGCCCCCAGGTACCAGGTCAGGTTATCGGCATCGGCAACCGGAAAATGTTTTTGCACCAATAAGCCCGAACTGATAATATTGCGGCCACCGGGTGTGAGTACGTATTCGATAGCCACATTTTCTTTAACAAAATGCTTTAACGTAAAACCTTTTGGGTTAAGAAAACCAAAGCCAATGCCGGTTAACTGTAAACCAACGGCTAAACGGTAAGGTGGGTCTGTTTTAACTACTGCGGAGGTAACCTGGGTACTATCCTGGGCCCAGGCGGCCGGGTAGCCCAGCAAAAACATAAGCATAAAAATGCTTAAAAAAGATTTCATAGTTTTAATGGTGGTTTTAATTAGGTCTCGCTTTAAAGAGCCAGAAAAACGTCCATTAGTTGCATGTACCCCTCAAAATATAATAAACCAGAACCGGTTTTCAGGCTGCTGTAAAGCTTTTACAAAAAGCGGGTAAACATAAGCCAGATTTTATGTTAAAGATAATTTAGCCGCAGGCTTAAAAATTTCTAACGGGCAAATTCATTTATGCTGGTTATTAGAATAATCTTTGGTGGTAAGATTAACTATTAATATTTTGCGGAATAAAATAAATATCCCTTATTACATCGCTTTTCCCAGGACATTTAAGCAGATAATCGGATTATAATAGAAAAGGCACTCGTTTTAACCGGGCCCGGCACAATTATAACTGTCTTCTTAGTCTTGCGGGCGAACAGCAGATTACAAAAAAATAAATGAAACGTCTTTCGCAAAACCTTACCTTCCGGGTACTTGTAGCCATTGTTTTGGGTATTTTGGTAGGTGCTTTTTTCCCCGACACCGGGGCCCAGCTTAAACCCATCGGCGATGTTTTTATTAACCTGATTAAAATGGTTATTGCGCCGGTTATTTTCCTAACCATTGTGCTGGGTATTAGCAGCATGGGCAATCTTAAAAAAGTGGGTCGGGTAGGGGGCAAAGCCTTGCTGTATTTTGAGATAGTAACCACGTTTGCTTTGGTTATAGGCATTGTAATTGCAAACCTGGCCAAGCCCGGCGCCGGTTTGGCGGTAAATAATTTAGCCAAAGGCGATATTTCTAATTACGAGAAAGGCGCGCAGGAAATTAACTGGGTCGATTTTTTTGTACACATTGTACCTTCTAACGTGGTAGAGGCCTTTGCCAAAGGCGATATTTTACAAGTGCTTTTGTTTTCGGTTTTGTTTGGCGTAGGCTTGTCTAAAATGGAAGCGGCCGGGCATTCGGTTATCGCTACGTTCGAGAAGTTATCGAAAATATTTTTTAACATTCTGGGCATGGTCATGAAGCTGGCGCCCATTGGGGCTTTTGGCGGTATGGCCTATAGTGTTGGTAAATTTGGCTTAGCCACTTTGCTGCCGTTGGGTAAATTAATGCTTAGTGTTTATGCCACCATGTTCCTGTTTATTTTTGTGGTGCTTAACCTTATTTGCCGCTTTTACGGTTTTAGTTTGTGGCGATATTTAAAGTTTATTAAAGAAGAAATCCTGATTGTACTGGGCACTTCTTCTTCTGAGTCGGTGTTGCCCCAGATTATGCGCAAACTAGAGCGCTTTGGCTGCTCAAAATCGGTGGTGGGCCTGGTTATTCCTACGGGCTATTCGTTTAACTTAGATGGTACTACCATTTATTTATCGATGGCGGTAATATTTCTGGCGCAGGTATTTGCTATTGATTTAAGTTTAACGCAGGAGTTAACCATTATTGGTATTTTAATGGTTACCTCTAAAGGTGCAGCGGCTGTAACCGGGGGCGGATTTATTGTGTTGGCCTCTACCTTAGGGGCATTAAAAGTTATTCCGGTAGAAGGTATGGCTTTACTGCTGGGCGTAGATCGGTTTATGTCGGAAGCGCGGGCTATTACGAATTTAATTGGCAATGGGGTAGCTACCATTGTTATAGCCAAAAGCGAAAACGAGTTTGACCCGGTGCGCCACGAACTGGCCCTGGCCGGTAAAACCATTGTACCGGAAGAAACCTTGGCCGAAGAAAAGGTATTACAATAATATTTGTTGCAGAAAGTGAGCAAAATCAAAAAAGAGCATCTAAATAAAAGGTGCTCTTTTCTATTTATAAATCTGCTTAGGGTTTTGTAAATGGCATAAACGGTTGACCTTGCCGGGTGTTTTCACCAGGAAGTAGTCTGATAAAAGCTTTCAATTTGACAGTGATATCACCACCACTGTTAGCAGTTAATCCATATAGGCAAACACGAAACAAGTTCTTTGTAAGAAATTATACCGGCCCTGTTTACGGTTTCTTTTCTAAGATATAAACTGGTTGCGGGGCTACATTTTCCAGTTTTTCTCCGTCGCCCTGGCCGGTACGTTGCACAAACAAATGCAAAATATTTGCTTTTTTCCAAAGTTCGGTATCATAGCTGGGTTCCCAATTGCCCAAAGGTTGGTTGTTTAAATCAGTTATTTGCCAGTTGTTTTTCTTTAAATCCAGGCATTGGGCCAGCGTTGCTTTGTCGTTGCGTTCTATGTCGCGGTAAACCAGGTAAACTGTTTTTTTACTGCCTTTGTCAGCAACCATTACCTGGGGCCGGGAAATCGGAATTTTCTTGGTGCCGCCACCACTTAAGCTAAAAGGTGTAGTACGGTTGGTAACCTGCCGGGATTGCCATTGCTGGCCATTGTGGTACACCACGTGGTACTGGGGAACGGTGGTGCCGGCTGGCCGCCAGTAAGTAGCAATATACGGGTTACCCGCCGCATCGGCGTACATCGAGGTTTGGTTAATGAGCTCACTTTTCTCCGGAATTTTCAGGGCGTATTCGGCCATACGGGCGTTAATGGGCATCTGGTATTTTTCGCCGTTACTTTTTTCCCAGGTTTTACCGCCATCGCTGGAACGGGCATAACAAAGGTCGTGGTTCGAGGCCACATCGGGCGTTTCGCGCCACACCCACGACAAATGCAAGGTGCCGTTTGCCGATACGGCCGCTTGCCAGTACGCATTTCTTTCGCCTTCGCCATCAATCAAAACATCGTGCAGTCTGGTCCATTCTTTCTTTACATGGTTGTATTGGTTTAAAACCAGGTTGCCGTTGCCGGAGCCGCCATCCCGGTACAAGAAAAGTAAATCGCCGTTGGGTAACCGGTAAAATTCGGGGTAGGTTACTTTGCTTTCGCCCTTAGCCGTCATGGGTAAAAGTTCGGTTAATTCCAGCGAGCCCGGTTTTACGCTGCGGCTGTACCGCAAAGGATTGTTGTGGTGGTCCCAGGACAGGTGCAGATAGCCTTGCCCATCTACTATTATGCTAATGACGTTGTGCGCATCGCGTACATTGCCCCGGTACTGCGTTCTAACTACTTCCCATTTTTGAGTATTTAGCTTGCGTTTGGCCAGTGTTACGTACCCCGCCGAATCGTAGTAAGCGGTAAATTGCTCGTTGTTATGGCTAACCACCGAATTTTTCCGGAACACGGCCACGTTTACCGCATTTTTAGACCAACCTAAGCCCACGGGATTTTGAGCCAGCAACGCGGGCGCCAAGCCTCCGGCCATAACCAGAAATAGAATAAAGCAACTTATCCCTAATTTTTTAATACCAGGTAATTTGTACATAAAGCAAATACATGAATTTTAATCTTTAAATATTAAACTAAATGCGATTAAAACTAAATTTTGTTTGATTAAATTTTATTTTAAGTGGTCGCGGCTTTAAAAGATATTTTATGTTCGAAAGGGATTATACATATCGAATTAACTTTTCTATATTTAGAAGTAAACCATTAACCAGTAGATTATTGCCCGGAAGGAGCTATTCTCCGGGGCTCGGTAAAAATTTATTTTAAATCCGCTTAAGCGGCTACTTGTTATATGGTTAAGATTACTCCACCCATAGTGCTAATAACCGGAACAAGTTCCGCTTATCGGGTAGTTAGCAGCAATAAATAAAATAATGAAATGAACATTGCTGAACAGTGCTTGTCATGTTTAAGCACAAAGGATTGGAAGAGTTTAAATAAAATTTTATCTAATAATTCTAACTGCAACGACTTAGCGGACAATCCAACTTTTAGCCTTTTTGAAAATTACCTAGTAAGTGAAATAAAACGATATGAAACAGAGGGTGATACTGGGCATTTTGCAGTACTAGCGAGATTGTTTCAATTGCATCAAGATAAAAACTCTTCCTTGAAATTTTCAGAGAATGGTCTGCAAAGGATTGCAGAGTACCTTTTCGACAAACATAGAACAGTTTCTTATGCTCAGGTACTAAAGAATAATCAAGATGCGCAGGTATTTCTCAAAGAGAATGACAAGGATATTGCTTCTCGCATTGAAACAAGTACAATTAGCGCGAACCTAAATGTCAAAATCGGAGAAACAGGAAAACTCTTGTTTCAAAAGGAAATATTTAATTCGCCTCAGGAGAAAGAACTTTATTTGGCAGCTTTTAATAGATTGGATAATGTAATCCTTTTACCTAATGCAGCATTAAGCACAATAATAGATTCAAAAGTCTGCAATTTACTTAACAAGGAAGTAGCAAGCTTCTTTTTCAAATCAACGATTGATTTATGTATCGTAGACAAGAATACCTATAAACCGATTTACTTTATTGAACTCGATAGTAGCTGGCATGACTTAGAGCATAGCAGGAATAATGACGAGAAAAAAGACCTAATATTCCAAACTGCCGGTTTCACTCTCCACCGCTTACGAAAGAAGGAAAATAGAAGTATGATAGAAGTTTTTGAAATGTTCCTAAATAAAATTACGCAAGCTAACAACGTGTAAACGTCAGCATCGGCCGACGGCCTCGCCGTCGTTTACACAAGTACGTTAGGGCATATTAAACTCACACCTAAAAAATTGAGCAGAATTGAAATAATAACTTTCTGAGACCTCAATAAAAAAACATCTATGGAAAATAGTTTAGAAGAAAAGATTAAGGCTCTCGAATTAATGAATTTGCAAGAATTAAGTATTGAGGATATTCGAACAAATTTATATAAAGCTACAGGATTACCATATAACAATTTCCCCTTTGTAACAGGTTCGAGAATATTTAGAGGCCAAGTGTGTGATGAAAAGCCATTTGACCAAATATCCAGATTATCTTATAATCCAAAGCCTGCAACACAATTAGGTCGAGCTAATTTAGAAGGGGAAAGTGTATTTTATGCAGCAGGTTCAATTGATAATGCAGCAATTGAAGCTTGTCAAGATGAATTAAGGAAAAGTGATAAAAGTGTGTTTTTTATTACTATTGGTGAGTGGAAACTCAAGAGAGATATTGAAATCAACCTAATCTGTCACTCAGATAAAGCTCAATCAACTGGTACAAATATCCCTATTGCTGTAGAATCGCTTGAACCAAAAATGAGAGAAGGTCGAACCGATGAAGATTATAAAACATTATTAAAAAAGAACATCTTTTTTGCGAACCAATTTGCAAAGGCTAATATTGAGACATGTAAAGACTATGCTTACAGTGCAATATATTCATCTCAATTATTACATAATGATAAAAGAATATGCGATGGAATTTGTTTTCCCAGTGTAGCCTATAAATTAAGAGGTTTCAATTTTGTTTTTTCAAAAGATGTATTTGATAATGGATATTTTGAGTTCGTTGCAGCTTATTTTTTAAAGTTGACATTTGAGAATAAAGATATGTATCCCAAAATAGAAAAATTGAATAGGTCTGAGAGTATTGAAAATGGAACTATTAAATGGAAAAATAACATGCCCTAACAAGCGGTTATAAAACATTGGGGTTTAAGTGGTCTGTCAAACATTCTGCCTCGCAACAAGGTTCGTATCGGGTGATAAGAACGCAGCCTCAATTTCCCCAAAGTTTCATACCGCCGTCCGTTAACACCAATCAAAACCAGTTTCCTCAATTTTAATTTAAAGCATGATTAATTTGGCTTATAATCTTCTTTATCGTAATATTGCGATTAGTAAAATTAACCTAATGGGTACCACCAAGAAAGAAAACTTTACCGATGCGCAAAACCAATTGGCAACCATTGCCAAAGCCTTGGGGCATCCGGCCAGGATTGCCATTATTGAATATTTGCTAAAGGTAAACGCGTGTATTTGTGGCGACATTGTGAATGAACTGCCTTTGGCCCAACCAACCGTTTCGCAGCATTTAAAAGAACTTAAAAACGCCGGACTCATTAAAGGCAACATTGAGGGTAACGCCATTTGCTATTGCCTCGACGAGAAAAACTTTTACTTGCTAAAAGCTTATTTTTCTAATGTTTTAGACACCATTACGTCTAAAAAATGCTGTTAAAACTTTTTTCGCATTACACCATCGTAATATTACAATAAACCTTTTAAACCAAATAAAATGAAATTATCAGAAGTAAAAGCAATTTTGCCAACCTTAGAGAACGTTGCCTTTGAATTGGAAAACGGGAGTTTTGTTCCCGAACATTTTCATGTTACCGAGGTGGGCATTATTACCAAAAATTTTATTGATTGTGGAGGCGTAATCCGCAACGAAAAAGTTGTGAACTTTCAGCTTTGGGATGCCAACGATTTTGAGCATCGGTTAAAACCCAAAAAATTGCTCAGCATAATAAAGCTTTCGGAAGAAAAATTAGGAATCGAGGATTTAGAAATTGAGGTAGAATACCAAAGTAATACAATTGGCAAATACCAGTTAGATTTTAATGGCAATACCTTTGTGTTAAAAAGCAAAACAACGGCTTGTTTGGCAAAAGATGCCTGCGGCGTACCGGCCGAGAAAAAAGAACTTAGTTTCATAACGTTACAAACTACTTCGGCTGGTTGTACCCCCAATTCGGGTTGCTGCTAATTATAGCTGTTGGAACAAATAGCTAAAATGTAGCTATCTTAAAAAACTAATTTAGCTCCCCAACTTAGTTCAAGAGGCATTGGTGTTAACACTACGATACAAAAATCAAATGCCTCATTTGCTTTAAATTTTATTTTCTACTTCCGTTATATTCGGAGGAAATCTTCTGGGTAGAAAGCCATATCGGTAACTTATTGTAAAGCTTAATTACCTGTTTAACTTTCTGAACAAAAGAATCTTTTGGAACCAAGGTTCTGGAGTTCTTCAAATGCTGCAAAATGAACCAGAGTAAGTTATGTATGCTGATGGCAGGGGGTAGAGGTAGTTGTTTTTTAGATTTGTATCTGACAAGTTCTGGTTAAATATTAATTAAATATTAGATTAAAAACATGAAAAAAAAGATACTTGTGCTTTGCACCGGCAATAGTTGCAGAAGCCAGATAGCGGAAGCTTACTTGCGGCATTTTGCCGGCGATAAAGCCGAAATCTATAGTGCCGGCATCGAAACGCACGGCGTAAACCCCAAAGCAATTGCCACCATGCAAGAAGACGGCATTGATATTGCGGGCCATACCTCTAATCACGTAGATGAATACCGCAACCTGGATTTTGATTTTGTACTTACAGTTTGCGATAATGCCCAGGAACGTTGTCCTGTTTTCCCGTCTAAGGCTCAGAAATTTCATCATAATTTCCCCGACCCGGCCAAAGCTACCGGAACCGACGAAGAAGTAAAAGCAGAATTCAGAGAGGTACGGCAACAGATAAAAGATTACTGCCAGCATTTTGTAAAAACAAATTTGTAAATTGAAGGCTGCTGCCAGTCTGAAATACAAAGTTTATTCTTACTTCAGGGGCTGGTGCTGCCGTATTTAAAGCAATATTATTGGGGTTTAATCTTATGAAGAATTTATTTAAATGCTTAGTTCTTTCGTTAACCGTAATATTAATGTCTTTTAAGCCATATAAAAACAACAAGGTTATAGTAATTGATGTGGGGCACGGCGGTAAAGATTTTGGTTATATTGCCGGCGGCGCTTATGAAAAGGAAATTGTTGGAAATATTGCTCAGAAAATACAAGCCTTTAACCAGGATAATACTATCCAACTAATTCTGATTGGGCGTTCTGATAGTAGTACTTCGGTTGGTATGCGGGTAGAAAAGATAAACCAGCTTAAGCCCGATTTGGTTATTTCCCTGCATCTGGGAATGAGCGAAGATAAAGCAGCCAAAGGCGTTGCCGCATTGGTAAGTGAGCAAAACCCATATTTTAAAGAATCGCTGGTGCACGCCCAAAAACTCGTGCGGGTAGTGGCCAAAAAAGATTTACCAGCCGGCGAAGTTAAAAAAACAAATCAGCTTATTTTAAAAGATTCACTTAGTCCGGCAGTAACATTAGAATTAGGTTTTTTATCGAACGAAGCCGATAAAAATTATTTAATGAGCGATAAAGGCCAAACCCAATTGGCCAAAAGCATACTTGCCTACCTGCATAAGTAAACTGCCGCCAGAATTTAGATTAACCAGATTGTTTTATTTCAGGGGCCAAAATAATGTTTCTGTTTGTTAATTTTATTTAAGAAAATGGTAGCGTTTACAGATATTACTACGGCCAGACTTAAGCTTACGCGCCTGTCGGTAGTCGATCACGCTTTTATCCGGGAGTTGCTTAATACCAACGGGTGGCTACAATTTATTGGCGACAGAAAGGTATATTCTACTGCGGATGCGATTGGCTATATAAACAAGGTAAACGGCACCCCAGCTTGTTATTATTGGGTGGTTAGGCTTAAAGATTCATACGTGCCGGTCGGGGTAATTACTTTTATGAAACGAAGCTACCTGGCGCATTTTGATATTGGCTTTGCCTTTCTGCCCCAATATTTTGGCCAGGGTTACGCGTACGAAGCGGCAAAAGAAGTTCTAATACACGTAACCACCAAATCCGGTACAACCACCATTTTGGCCACTACCAAGCCCAATAATGTAAGTTCTATAAAGTTGTTAACCAAACTGGGGCTACAGTTTGATAAAGAGATTAAAGTTGAAAATAATAAATTATTGCTTTATTCCGGTACCTTCTAACACTTTGCCTTTGTTGTTAAAAGCTAAATTACGCTGAAATATTGATATTATGATTTCAGTTACTAATTAGCGCTATTAGCTATAATTGCTAGTTTCACTTATATAAAATTTACCTGCTATTTTTCAAATTATACCCACATGTCTTATTGCCAGTACATCGAAATCATGCAACCTGCCGAGAAAAAGGCCCTGCATAAAAATTACCACGATTTACATTATGGTTTCCCCATTTACGATGATAATGAGTTATTTGGGCGGTTAATACTGGAAATTAACCAGGCGGGTTTAAGTTGGGAAACCATTTTAAAGAAAGAAGCCACTTTCCGGCAAGCCTATGATAATTTCGATATTAAAAAAGTGGCCGCTTACACTTTAGAAGACCAGGAACGCCTTTTAAACAATCCGGGCATTATCCGGAACCGGTTAAAAATTAATGCCGCTATCGAAAATGCCAAAACCATTCTGGTCCTGCAGCAGGAATTTGGCTCTTTTGAAAAATGGCTGGAAATGCATCATCCTAAAAACAAGCCCGAATGGGTAAAGCTGTTTAAGAAAACTTTCCGTTTTACCGGCGGCGAAATTGTAAACGAATTTTTAATGAGTATTGGCTATTTACCCGGTGCCCACCACCCCGGTTGCCCCGTTTACGAAAAAATATTAACCCATAATCCCAAGTGGCTCCAAAATTAAAAGCCAGTGTTTGGTTTATATTTGATGTGCACTCAGTGCAAATTCTGCAATAGCTGAGTTAGAGAAGAAAAGGTTTAAGTTGTTTATGCATACAAATCTTACTTTTCTTGCCCGGAGTTTAAACACTCTTATTGTAAATGAAAATTATAAATAAATATAAAAATAGATGATAGCAGAAAGCACAAGCAGTTACCCCGATAAAAGACAAAGTTGGGGAATTGTAGGCCTTGTAATTCTTTCTATGGTATTGCTGAGCCCGGTGAGTTTGGTACTAGATAAATTTACCACCAAAGAAATATCCTTTTTCTTTTATTACCTTATAGCCATGGGCATTCCTTTCTGGATTGTGCACCGCCGGAAAGTAAATCGGACGGGTGTAAATGGGTATAATTTTACTTTGGGCTCGGCTAAAACAATTGCGTTGGTGGCAGTAACAATGGTAGCACTGCAAATAGGCGTGGTATCGCCGCTTGTTTATTTATTGCCTATGCCCGAATTTGTGAAAGATTTATTTTTAAAATTTGCCGAGCAAAAAGGTTTTTTCTCTTTTATCACCCTGGTTATTGCTGCTCCCGTATTGGAAGAATTGATATTTAGGGGCATCATTTTGAACGGGCTCTTACAAAAATATGCCCCGGTAAAAGCTATCTTTTTTTCAAGTATATTGTTTGGCCTGGTGCATTTAAACCCCTGGCAATTTCTGGGTGCTTTTGTAGGGGGTATTTTTATGGGCTGGGTTTATTATAAAACCCGGAAACTAACCTTAACAATTCTGATTCATTTGGTTAATAACCTTGCAGCTTTTGTGTCGTTGCATTTTTCTGATGCCAAAGCCATGATGGATAAACCTTTGCCGGAAATGTACGGCGGTTATGTAAATTTGAGTTTAACGATAGTGGCAGCAATATTTACGTTGGCCGCGGGCTTGTATTACTTAAATGCCGAATTTAAGCGTTCTGAGAACAGCCTGGATCCGGCAGTGCAACCGGTATAAACCAAAAGAATTAATGCCATTCAGAGGGCAAAGCGGCGCGGTGTTTACCAAACATTCATCAGCATGGCGGCACCCAAAGCCGTTCCCTGCGAATTTTCTGAAACAACAATACTTAAATTGGGGAAACTATCCTGCAACAGGTGCATAAATATTTTGTTTTTGCTGAACCCGCCGTCTACCAGTAAATATTGGAAATTATCTAGGTTGTATTCGGCGGCTAGCCGGATGGCATCTATCTGGGGTTCGGTTATTTTTTGCATCAGCGCATGGTAGGCTTCTTCATAACTATCGAACTGGGTACAATCTAAATCTATGTTTAAACGGGCGGTGGGCTGCAATTGGGTTGATTCTGTTGTATTGGCTGCTACTGGTTCTAAAGCCGCCGCTTTAACGTACGCTGGGTTAAAATTAACTATCTTAAAATAATCGGTGGGTTTCTGAAAATGCGCCGCTAATTTTTTTACCTGTTCTTCGTGTTCATTGCCAATAAATACCCGCGAGGCTTTTACCGGATTACCGCTGTAAGTAATATAAGTTAAGCAGTCGCGTTGCAGTTCGGCTTTGGTAAGGTTTTCTTGGGCAAACGGATTTAGCGTAATCCCCCAGGTACCCGTAGACAAGAGCAAAAACGGATCGGTGTATTTGTGTAAATAAGGAATTAAAGCCGCCGAGCTGTCGTGCAGACCAATGCCGGCCGGAATACGTTTTTTCCGGAAGGTGGTGTTAAATTTATTCGTGTGCTCGGTTATACGGGGCAGCAGGCTGATAATATTTTCTTCGTACACCCAGTTGTGGTAATGTTTGGCTTCAAAATTCCACAAAGCGGTGTGGCAGCCAATACTGGTAAATTCTGAAACCATGTTGCCCGTAAATAAAAAAGCACAATATTGCGGCAGGTGCAACGAGGTTTTAACTTTAGAAAACAGCTCGGGCTTTTTGTACTTAAGCCAATAAATCTGTAAACCTGAGTTTAACATACCCAGAATGGGCGAAGCAGTAACCGTGGCAAATGATAATTTATCGCCGTAGCGGCCGTAAAACTGTTTTTCTAAATCTTCCGGAAAGGGTTTTAAATAATTGTAAAGCGGGGTGGCCGGTTTGTTTTGGGCATTTAAATGCACAAAGCTGGCGCCATACGTGGTAAAGTTTACCCCAATAATTTCGAACCGCAGGTCAGCTTCCAGTTCTTTCCAGGTGGCCAGCAGCCAGGCCGTTAATTTATCCAGGTCTTCACAGGGCTCGCCATCATCGTCGGTAATTTCGGCAAAGCGGGTTTCTATTTCGTGAATGATGTTAAAATAATGATCGAATAGAATACACTTTTTATTTGTTTTACCAATATCGAAAACGGCGACACAAGGAACCATAATTTAATATTTTAAACTTTAATGTAAAGGCAATGCAAGCCGGCAAAAGGCTCTTAGGTTGTTTATTTTAAATGTACCGGTAAATTTTACTAAATTTTAGTTGACCGTTTTATCTAATACCAACCAACTCAATTTAATTAAATATTTACAAGCCCGTCGAAAAAGTTTTTTCGCCGCGCTGCTTTATCAAGGTTTTGCGCACTTTTTGATCGCGGTAAAAACCAACGGGGTTTACCGCCGCGCCGGCTTGTAAGCGGGCCTGGGCCAATAAAGGGCGCACATCGGTGCGGTAAGCATTTTGCAATATTTCCTGGGCCAGGGTCACATCGTTCTCAGCCTGGGCTTTTTCCAGGGCCGGCCGATCAATAATCAAAGCCTGGGCATAAGCAATTTTAATGGCCTCTACCGATTGCAACAAGTCTTCGAGCGGATCTTTTACATTGTGGCTGGCGTCAATCATCCAGCTTAGTTCCGGATTTTTTACTTCCGCACTGGTCATGCCGTCTACCAATTCGTTAAATATTAAGAATAACTGGTAAGGCCGCATGGCACCTACGGTTAAATCATCGTCGCCGTATTTAGAATCATTGAAGTGAAAGCCGCCTAACTTGCCTTCCATTAAAAACCGCGAAACAATTTGCTCGATGTTGGTATTGGGTAAGTGATGGCCCAAATCTACCAAACCCAAAGCTTTATCGCCGAGCTTTTGACAAAACAGGAGGGAAGAGCCCCAATCGGCCACTACCGTAGAATAAAAATGCGGTTCGTAAGGTTTGTACTCAATAAATACTTTCCAGTCGCTGGGTAGTTGGGCGTATATTTTTTCAAAAGAATCTAACGTGCGGGCAAAAGACCGGCGGAAGTTTTGCTGGCCCGGAAAATCCGTGCCGTCGGATAACCAGATGGTCAAAGATTTAGAGCCTAGTTCTACGCCGTGTTTTATTACCTCTACGTTGTGGGCAATGGCTTGGTCCCGCACGGCCTTATCGGTGTGCGAAAGCGAACCAAATTTGTAAGAATATTCCTGATCGGCCTGGTCCTGGAAGGTATTTGAATTTACGGCATCGAACTTTAACTCAAAAGAGGCCGCCAATTGCTGAATGGCTTTGGGGTTTTCCGGAATATCCCAGGGAATGTGCAAGGAAATGGCCCCACTGGATTGGTTAAGGGCGTGCAGCAAACCTACATCTTCTATTTTTTCTTCGAGGCTGCGGGGCTCACCACCACCGGCAAAACGGCCAAACCGTGTGCCGCCGGTGCCCAAGGCCCAACTGGGAATAGCCACCTGAAAAGCCGCTAACTGGGCCAAAACCGCCTCAACGGCGTGGCCTTCGTCGGTAAGCACATCGGCTAAGGCTTTAAATTTTTTCTGGTGTTTGGTATGTTCCTGTTCATTGTGCTGCTCGAGCAGCGATTTATCTAAAATCATAAAGTCAGGGATTAAATACTGGCGGTGGTATGGGCAAAAGAAGATTGTACAAGTGTTTGCCGGTATCAAACAGATTAACCGGTAAAAGGCTGATTTAACCTAAACAGGTCATAATTATTAAAATTAATATAGTGGTACCGGAGCAGTTTATTTACCGGGTGTGGGGAACCCAATAAAAGTAAAGTTAATAAACCACCCAAATTTTTAACCTATACCTTACCTGCCCGGTTACCAGCTATATTAATCTTATAAAATTATTTTACCGGACAAATGCTGCCGGTACGCCGCCATCTACGTTTATAACGTTGCCTGTGCTTTTGTTTAGCAAGCCACCCACGCACAGGAAAACCGCATTGGCAATATCTTCGGCTAATATTTCTTCGTTTAAAACGGTGCGTTTGGCGTAGTAAGCCGGTAATTCTTCAATGCTAATGCCGTAAGCTTTGGCCCGGCCGGCTGCCCAGCCACTTTCCCAAATTTTGCTGCCGCGAATTACGGCATCTGGGTTTACTACGTTTACCCGTATTTTTTCGGGACCCAGTTCGGCGGCCATTAACCTCGACATGTGTAATTGTGCGGCTTTGGCGGTGCCGTAAGCCACATTGTTGGGCCCGGAAACCAACGCATTTTTACTTACAATATTTACAATATCGCCGCCAGATTGCTGCTTACGCAAAATACCCAGAGCCTCTTTCGAGACCAAAAACTGGCCTTTTACCAAAACATCCTGCAAAATATCATAATCAGCTTCGGTGGTTTCGGCTATTGATTTAGAAATAGATAAACCAGCGCAGTTTACAACAATATCTACCCCGCCAAAGCTTAAATTGGCGGTTTTAAAGGCATTTACAATGGCTTGCGTATCCGTAACATTTAGCGGCGCTATAGCCGCTGTATCACGGCCGAAAGATTTTTTAAATTCATCGTTTACTTCGTTCAGAGCCGCTTCGTTCATGTCGGTAATAACCACGCAGGCACCTTCCTGGGCCAGTTTTTCGGCAATGGCTTTCCCGATACCGCCCGAACCGCCGGTAACAAAAGCAATTTTACGCGACAAAGGTTTTTCTTTGGGCATGCGCTGGAGTTTCGCTTCTTCTAAGAGCCAATATTCAATGTTAAAGGCTTCCTGCTCGGGTAAACCCTGGTATTCCGAGATGGCTTCGGCGCCACGCATAACGTTAATGGCGTTAATATAAAATTCGCTCGATACGCGGGCGGTTTGTTTATCTTTGGCAAACGAAAACATTCCTACCCCCGGGTACAAAATTATAACCGGATTAGGGTCGCGTACGGCCGGGCTGTTACCGTGTTTGCAACGCTCGTAATAGGCGGTATAGTCGGCGCGGTAATCTTCAAACTGCTGCACCAACTGGGCTTTTAACTTTTCGGTATCCGATAGATCTGCTTCCGGGGCCAGATTTAATACCAGCGGCCGAATTTTGGTGCGTAAAAAATGGTCAGGGCAACTGGTACCCATTGGTGCTAGTTTGCCTAAGTCGTGGCTGTTGATGTATTCTAAAACCCGGTCGTCGTCGGTAAAGTGGCCGATCATGCGGTTCTGGCTGGAGCATAAACCGCGCAGCAATGGAATTAAGGTGCTGGCTTTCTCTAAACGCTCGGCTTTGGGTAAGGCATTCATTTTAGAACCGCCAAATACCGGTCCTTTTTTGCCGTAGTTCGCGTTCAGGTATTCTGAGGCCTTTTCAATGGTTTCCAGGGTATTGATGTAGCTTTCGTAAGCCGTATCACCCCAGGTAAACAAACCATGGCTACCTAATATTAAACCATTAATACCCGGATTTTCCTGTACGGTTTTTTCCAGAAGTAAACCCAAATCAAAACCTGGGCGTTGCCACTTTACCCAGGCTATTTTCCCGCCGAAAAGTTCTTTCGTAATTTGCTCTCCGTTTTTAGAGGCTGCAATGGCAATAATAGCATCGGGGTGGAGGTGATCGATGTGTTTAAAAGGTAAAAAAGCGTGCAAAGGTGTATCGATAGAAGGCGCTTTGGAATCGAGATCGTAAATGCAATGGTTAAAGAGCCCTACCATTTCGTCTTCGTTTTCCAGGCCGCGGTAGCGGTTTTTCAGGCTATGCAGCTTTTCGACGTACAGGGCAGCCAAACCGCTTTTCTTTAAAGTTCCCAGGTCGCCGCCCGAACCTTTTACCCACATTACTTCTACCTCCTGGCCGGTAAGCGGGTCTTTTTCCATTACTTTGCAACTGGTATTGCCGCCGGCATAATTGGTTAAGCGTAAATCGGCCCCCAATAAATTAGAACGGTAGATTAATAGTGCTACTTCATCGTGTTCCAAAGAACGGGCTACTTCGTCATCCCAAAGGTAACTTACATATTTATAAGCAATTGTATCAATTGAGTTTTCCATATTAAATGCCTCTTTTTAGTTAGGTATCGTAAATAAATTTAAAATTCTACTTATTAAACAACAAAACTTTCCATCCAAAACAAACTTAAGCAGGTCAAGGAATAATTGCATCCTGTACTATCCTGAATAAATTACCTATTTTAGAAATTAGGGCGCTTTCTTTTGCTTACCTGCCTAAACCAGTATACCAGAATGGTAAGTAAGTATGCTTAAAACCAGCGGTTTAAGCAGCTAAGTAATTGCCGTAACCTACTACCACGGTAGATAAAATAACGGTAGCAATACCCAAAATTATTACCCGCATGGTTTTGGCGCTGGCCCCTTTCCATTCATTAAAATAAATGCCCCAGATATTACTCACAATAATGATAAAAGCCATGTGTAAGGTCCAGCTGGAGAAACCTAAACCATTGGCCGAGAAAAGGCTTTCGCCCATACCGTAAAAAAAGAACTGCAAATACCAGGTAGTACCGGCAATGGCCGAAAACAAATAATTACGGGCCAATGGGGTAGCGCGGTTTAAATAATCGCCGCCGGTTTTATTTTTGATATTTAAATAAATACACCAGATAAGGTTAGTTGTTAACCCCCCCAGTAAAATGACCACCAGCGTCGGGTTGTTTTGCCAGAGCGGATCAATACCTTTAGCAACGGTGGCTTCGGCAATAGGTTTGCCGGTTTCGTAACCAAACGACATAAAAGCGCTGAGTACCCCCGAAAAAATAGCTACCAATAAGCCTTTTGGAAAGTTAAATTCTTTTATATTCTCGGTTTTTTGTTCGGCCGAAAGCTCATTTTCTTTCATGGTGCCGGCTTTGCCGCAAATAGCTATTCCGACGAGGCAAAGCAGTACACCCGCAAAAGTTACCTGGCCGGAAGTGGTACTGAGTAATTCGCTAATGGTTTTGGAATTACCCGACGTACCGAATATTTCGTAAAAGATGGGGGGTATTAAGGTGCCAAACGCCGAGCAAAAACCCAGTACAATGGCCATACCCAACGATAAACCCAAATACCGCATGGTTAAGCCAAACGTTAAGCCGCCAATGCCCCAAAGCAAACCCATCAGGTAGGTGTAAAATAAGGTAGTTGTATCGGTATTAAATAAAGTTTCAAGGTAGCCGGGGGCCGTTAGGGCTGCTCCCAACGGCGGTACAATAAGCCAGGAAAAAATACCACCCACCAACCAGTAACTTTCCCAGGCCCATTTTTTTACTTTACTATAAGGTATATAAAAGCTGCCGGAAGCAAACCCCCCGATAAAATGGTAAAGAAGGCCTAAGATTACTTGCATGAATTTATCTTTTTTAGAATGGTAATATTAACAATTATAGGTAATATTAAAATATATTGATAAAATATTTAAAGGTGTTGTTCAGGAAAGGCTGCGAACAGCTTATATTTAGTAGCTAAATTTCATAAAGCAGCAGCGCTACTAACTAGAGCCACGAAAATAAGAAAACTGTCAAGTCCCGCTATCCTGCGGTATCCTTGCGGTGGGCGTAAAAGGTAAAAAAGTTTTGAACTGCCGGACTTAAAAACACCAATAGGTATTATTTAAAGCTCAGCCACTACTGGTGGTACCACCTACTGATTTGCTACCGGTTTAAAGTAGATTTATATACTGCTTGGGTATTTAGCTAAATATTTAGCAATGTGGAGATTACCTGGTAAAACAATTGCCGGACGAACTAAAAGGATAGTATTTTGGGATTGAACCAGATAAATTCACTGGCATTTAGAACAGAAATAAATTCTGGTTTTAATTTATGTTAAAAGAAGAAAACAACTTTTAATAAACAGGACAGAGCAGGATAGTTGCCTAGATATGCTGTTATGAGCGCCTAATAAGATTATTTTAATTGAAGCTATTTAGCCTTTAATAAATTAAATGAAACCGCCACCCTGGCGGCAAAGATACCAGAGCGTAGTCTGACAGAAGCTTTAATATTGGCGGTAATAACAACACCAGTTCCAATCAGTGCTAGGCTGGTTCTGGTAAGCAGGGTTTCCGTTTGCTTTACTTTCTAAGCCGCCGGTGGTATCAGGATATTCTTAAATCATCCGTAGAAAATAATTCGGTATCCAGCACCAAGTTTTTGAATTCTTTAACCGGTTTGTTGTTTTCTATTAATTCAATTAACATTTCGGTGGCGACACGCCCCATTTCAAAAGCAGGCTGCCGGATATAAGTAAAAGACTG
Organism: Adhaeribacter sp.; assembly: GCF_057359045.1. Classification (NCBI taxonomy): domain Bacteria; kingdom Pseudomonadati; phylum Bacteroidota; class Cytophagia; order Cytophagales; family Hymenobacteraceae; genus Adhaeribacter; species Adhaeribacter sp. The sequence continues at coordinate 20,499 of NZ_JBMQUD010000035.1, read as the reverse complement.
CTGGAGTAAATTTATTACTTCTGAATTAGAAAAGCCGGCCAAACTAATTTGGGTTAATCCTTTCTGTTGCTGAACTTTCAGGGCCGTTAAACAACCAGTACTCAGACGGTCGCTGGCAATAAAAAGCGCATCAGGTTTATCCGGCATATTTAAGAATTTATTTACGGCCTCTTCTACCTCTTCGTAAATCATGCCACCGTGGTGGCAATAATGTACGTAATCTGGGTTAAACGGCAAACCATAATGCTGCAGGGCCGCCTGGTAGCCGGCTAACCGTTCGTGGGTAATAGACAGGTGTGGCGCATTGGCCAGATGGGCTATTTGGGTGTGGCCTTCTTTAATTAAAAATTCGGTGGCTTCAAAAGCGCCTTTGGTGTTGTTGGCGGTAACTTTATGGGTATTAATTTCTTCAATTACCCGATCAAAAAAGACCATGGGTAAGCCTTCTTCGTGCAGGCGGATTAAATGAGAAAAATCTGTTGTTTCAGCTGACATGGAAACCAACAAGCCGTCGACCGACCGGTTAGCCAGGTGTTGCACGTTTATTACCTCCCGGTCGTACGAGTCGTGGCTTTGCGAAATAATAACGTGGTACCCTTTGTTGTAGGCAATAGATTCGATGCCGTTGATAGCCTGGGAGAAAAAGCTATTGGCTACTTCGCACACAATTACACCAATAGAATAGCTTCTTCGTTCCTTTAAACTAAGCGCAATGGGGTTGGGCCGGTAATTAATTTTCTCGGCGTAATCCATTACCAGGCGCTTTGTTTCTTCACTAATTTCGTAACCGCCCCGCAATGCCCTTGACACCGTAGAAGTGGATAATCCTAAGGCCTTGGCAATATCTTTTATAGTGGTCGGTTTATACATCTGGCCTTGCAGGTAATGGTTTATGCTGCATTAAATTGTAAAGATAAGAAAACTGCCGGTTATAACGGGTAAAAATAAGCCTGCCTTGCCAGGTGCACTGGATTTATGCAATCGATCCCGGGATCGATTGCATAAATATTCTTCTTTTACTATGGTTAATTATCCGGCAAATTTTATTACCATTGAATTTAACCAGTTTAATAATTTGTACTTTAATAGTTTAAAGGAACAGGTGAATTTTAGAGGCAGAATAAAGCCGGTAATATTTTCGTTATAACTAAATCAAGAAGGCCAAAATACTAATCAGGCCTTTTAAGTTAATTATAAAGCCAGGCGCAGCTTAAAATTCAGGTTCCAATTCATTGTTTATTCAGATTATTAAAACCATCATCCTTTTTGTTTCCTGAAATGCCCGTACTCGATCACATATCCGCCACCACTAATATAATTATACCCCATGTAATATTATATAACTCTTCGGCTTTCCTTTATATATCGCCACCTTCCGCAGCACCCCGCGTGCCTTAAACTTTTACCGGGTTGTCCAGATTTTAAGAATTTAGAATCTAATAGCCTGCTTGTTTTGCCTTAGCGGTAAATCGGCACTTCAATCCTTCAGGGTTTATGCTAAACCAGGTCTCACAAGCCAGTAGCTAAGAGGCCATGACTAAAAAATAAACCTAAAAGAAGAAGAAAAAGCAGCCGGTAAATTTCTAAAAAGAAGTAAGAGCTGTTTTGAACTTTTGGCGCCGCAATTAAGCTTTTAAATTGACTGATTCTTAGTTTTTATAGAAAGACGCTGTTACTTTTTACACAACATTATTCACTCTATTTCAATCACCCACTTATATTATTTATGCATTCAATTTTATTTATAAAGAAAGAGAAGTGTATCCTGCTGCTGCTCTTACTCTTGGCGGCTGTAAGTCAGGCGCTGGCCCAGGGGCTTAATGTGCAGGGAAAAGTTACCGACGAGAACGGCGGCGGCTTACCAGGCGTTACAGTTATCTTAAAGGGAACCAGTAATGGCACAGCAACCGACCCAGAAGGTAAATTTGCTTTAAGTGTACCCGACGGTAACGGTACGCTGGTTATTACTTTTATTGGTTACACCACCCAGGAGGTAGCCATTAATAACCGTACCACCATAAACGTTTCGTTAAAACCCGATACCAAAGCTTTAGAAGAAGTAGTAGTAATTGGGTATACGGCTGTGCCGCGCAGCGAATTAACCAGTTCGGTGTCATCGGTAGGGGCCAAGCAGATCCAGGATATTCCGGTTAGTACCGCCGCCGAAGCTTTAACCGGTCGTTTGGCCGGGGTGCAGGTAACTACTTCTGAAGGCCAGCCCGGTGCCGAGATTTCTATTCGGGTGCGGGGAGGTACTTCTATTACCCAGGATAATGCGCCTTTGTACATTGTAGATGGTATTCAGGTAGAGAATGCTTTGTCGTTTTTGTCACCGCAGGAAATTGAATCAATCGACGTGTTAAAAGATGCGGCTTCTACGGCTATTTACGGTGCACGGGGTGCCAACGGGGTAGTGGTCATTACCACCAAAGGCGGGCGGGAAATGCCTACCCAGGTAACGTATAATGGTTATGCCGGCGTACGGCGCATTGTAAATAAACTCGACGTAATGAACCCTTATGATTACGTACAGTACCAATACCAGATTTACAACCGCAACACCAACGACGAAACCCGCAATTCTTTCCGCGACCGCTATGGCCGTTACGAAGATTTAGATTTATACCGCGATATGCCGTTTACCGACTGGCAAGACGAAGTATTTGGCCGTGCTGCCGGTAGCCAGACCCATATTTTAGGCATTACCGGTGGTACCAAAACTACTTCTTTTAATTTTAACCTGAACCACGTAAACGAAGACGGCATTATGCTTAATTCTGGTTACGTGCGCACGCTGGCTTCTTTTAAGTTCGATCACCGCATAAACGATCGTTTTAGAGTTGGCCTGAATACCCGTTACAGCCGGCAACGCATTGAGGGAGTAGGTACGTCCAGTACCGGCTCGCAGGGTACCAACCGTTTACGCAACTCTGTGCGGTTCCGGCCGTTTGTGGCTCCCGGTTTAGAAAGCCAGGTAGATGAGTTTGATCCCGAATACGCCAACTTAACCAACCTGACCAGCCCGGTTTTACTGGCTAACCAGGAACTGCGTTATAATTACCGCAACGATGTGCTGGTAAACGGCTGGTTTAGCTACGAACTCCTGAAAGGCCTTACTTTTAAAAGCGTAGTGGGTATTACCAACACCGACCAAAACCAAAATACTTTTAACGGGGTAGTTACCGGTATTGCCCGGCAAAATAATGCCCAGCCGGTGGTCCAAATGACCGGCGGTAACCAGTTTAGTGTTACCAATTCCAATACCCTGAATTACCGCACCAAGTTTCTGGAAAACCATACCATTACGGCCATGATTGGTCAGGAAATCTGGCAGCGCGATTCTAAATCGAATAACGTAACTACCCGTTGGTTACCTACCGATATAACCCCAGACCAGGCTTTTGCCGGAATTCAGAAAGCTACTCCACCCAATGGCTTAATGCAGGAGGCACCCAGTACCGCCGAGTCGGGCCAGCGTTTATCATCGTGGTTTAGTAGTGTAAACTATAGCTTAAAGGATAAATACCGGGCTACGTTTAGCATCCGCCGCGATGCCTCATCGTTGTTTGCCCCCGAAAACCGGGTAGGTTGGTTCCCGTCGGCCGCTTTGGCCTGGCATATTGCCGACGAAAGCTTTATGGCCGGTACCCGCAACTGGTTATCAGATTTAAAACTGCGGGTAAGTATGGGCGCGGTGGGTAATAACCGCATCGACCTGGATCTCTGGAAAACCATGTTTACGGCCTCGGCCAACGATGGCTATGCTTACGGTGAAGCCGTTACCCCGGGTTTTGCTTCTAACAGTTTGGCCAACCGCAATATTAAATGGGAATCTACACTGTCGCGCAACGTAGGTCTCGATTACTCTATTCTGAACAACCGCGTTTCGGGTTCGCTCGATTTTTATTTAAATACCACCAGTAATTTATTGTTGCTGGCCCAAATTCCGCAAACCAGTGGTTATAGCAACCAGCTTCAGAATGTAGGGGAAACCCAAAACAAAGGGGTAGAGCTGCAGTTAAACGGGGTGGTAATCGACCGCAAGGATTTTACCTGGAACGCTAACTTTAACATTGCCCATAACCAGAATAAGGTAATGAGCTTAGGCTTAAATTCTAATGGGCAGCCGCTAAATTCTTACACCCTTGGCTCCGGTTGGATTGGTAACGCCAATACCTTCCAGGATTATATTGTAGAAGTAGGTAAACCGGTTGGTCAGTTCTACGGCTATGTAACCGATGGTTTCTATAAGCTGGATGATTTTAATGCCACTTTTAACGCAGCCAATAACACCTGGACTTACGTTTTAAAAGAAGGTATTCCGAACAGCCGCGAGGTAGCTTTGGGTAATAATGCGCCGCAACCCGGCGATTTAAAACTGAAAAAGCTTTCCGATTCCCAAAACATGATGATTGGACCCGATGACCGGACGGTATTGGGTAATGCGCAGCCAAAGTTTACGGGTGGTTTTAACCAACAGTTTACTTATAAGGGCTTCGACATGAGTTTATTCATGAACTTTTCATTAGGAAACAAAGTGTATAACGCGAATAAAATTGAGTTTACCACCCAATATTTATACCGCGACAACAACATGTTAGATATTATGACCGATCGCTGGAAATGGTACAACGAAGCCGGACAGTTGGTATCTGATCCGGAGCAATTGGCGGCCATGAACCAGAATACCAAATATTGGAGCCCACCGGCCGGTCAGTACTTCCTGCACTCTTTTGCGATTGAAGACGGCTCTTTCCTGCGTCTGAGCAACTTAACCTTGGGCTATACTTTACCCGAAAGCCTGATTAGTCGCACCAAAATATTCTCTAAGTTCCGGGTGTACGGTACGGTTAATAACTTATGGACCATAACCGGTTACTCCGGCTACGACCCAGAAGCCAATACCCGCCGCAGTAACCCGCTTACCCCGGCCGTAGATTATGCCGCATACCCGCGCAGCCGCTATATTTTAGGTGGGGTAAATATTACTTTTTAAGTTAAGAGCTAATTAAAAATGAAAAATAAATATTTTAAAACTTTAATTTTTACCCTGGCCTGCGGTAGTTTATTGCCGCTCTCCTCCTGTAAAGATTACCTCGATGTTGAAAATCCTTCAACTGTTTCGCAGGAAGCAACTTTCAGCAGCCTGAGTTATACCAATTCGGCCGTAACAGCGGTTTACAACCGGTTAATGGGCGACGATGGATACGGTAGCCGTATTTCTACCCTGTATCCCAATGGAGGCGAAGATTTCCGGATTTCCGGCGATTACAACGGGCAGGACCGCCGGGGCATTAGCCACTACGGCGTAGATGTAAATAATTCCGAGATAAAAAACCCTTTTTTGCAGTTGTACAACGGCATTGAGCGGGCTAACATTTGTATCAAATATATTCCGGTTTCGCCGTTGTATACCAGCGGTACCGCTGCCGAGCAAGCCGCTATGCGTAAACTATACGGCGAGGTATTAACCCTGCGGGCGCAGTTTTACTACGAGCTCATTCGCAACTGGGGCGATGTTCCGGCCCAATTTGAGCCATCGGCTGATATCCCGGATTTATACCTGCCTAAAACCGACCGTGATATTATTTACGACCGCTTGCTCGAAGATTTAAAAGTAGCATCTGATTTGGTGCCTTGGCGTACTGAATCCGGCGACCCCAGCACGCGCGTTACCAAAGCGGCTGTAAAAGGCTTACGTGCCCGCATTGCTTTGGCGCGGGGCGGGTATTCCTTGCGACGGGAGTCGCGGCAGATGGAACGCAAACCCGATTACCGCAATTTTTACCAGATTGCCTACGACGAAACCCGGGATATTATTCAGAGTGGGCAATATGGCCTTAATCCGGTTTATGAAAATGTGTTCCGGAGCTTGCACACCGGTAACCGCCAGGACCCGAACAACGAGTTAATCTTTGAAGCCGGTGCCTTTGGTGGTGGCGCCCGTACCGACAGTAAGTTAGGTTATTCTAATGGTTTGCGGATAAATGCGACTTCCAGCTTTGGTCAGGCCAATGGTCAGTTAGAGGCATTGCCGACTTATTTTTATGAGTTTAACCCCAGTGATGTACGCCGCGATGTAACCATTGCATTTTTTGAGGTAGATGCCACCAACAATAAACTCCTGACTACTTCAATCCTGATGCGGGATGGTAAGTTCCGGAAGTATTGGACCGGTATTGCCGGCACTAACCAAACGCTGGGTATTAACTGGCCGCTTTTACGCTACGCCGATGTGTTGTTGATGTTTGCCGAAGCAGATAATGAACTGAATGGCAGCCCGTCGGTCCAGGCTATTTCGGCTTTAGAGCAGGTAAGAAAAAGAGCCTTTGCGGGTAACGAAGATAAAATAGGTACCATACCTACCGCCAAAGAAACATTTTTTAATGCCGTTGTACAAGAACGTTTATTAGAGTTTGGGGGCGAAGGTATCCGGAAATACGATTTAATCCGGTGGAATTTACTGGCTGCTAAAATTCAGGAAACCCGCGATAAACTGCGGGCCTTTAAAGATGGTACCGGCCAGTATGCTACTGTGCCGCGTTACGTTTACTTTAAACCAACGCCTTTGTTAAACAGCCCAACGGTGCCACAGGAAGTAGCCTCTTTTGATTTTTACAGTGCCGATTTCCCGAATGGTAAAGCACCGATTAACAAGGTTATGTTTGAACCCGGATTAAACGCCAGTACGGCCCCCAGCGGTTACACCACCCGCAACTGGCGCGCGGCCGTTACCGAAGATCACATTACCGGGGCAGTACGGGGTTTTGCCAGCCAGTTTCAGCCAAACCGGAAAGAGCTATTCCCGATTCATGCCGATATCCTGAACCAGAACTATAACCTTACCCAGGATTACGGCTATTAACCAGCGGCCTTAGACTTTAAAATATTAGCGAATACATCATGAAAAAATATAAAATTCTAAATTTGCTGGCACCGGTAGTTGTTTTAACTTTATTGGGTTTAAACGCCTGTAAAGAAGATACTACCGACAAATTTGTACCGGCCAGAATGTTTATGCCAACGGGAGCCATCCAGGCATCCGGGGCCGAAACAACCGTTAAGCTTACCTGGAAAGAAGCCTTATACGTAAATCCAGCCGAAGTTTCTTACACCGTAGAAGTTACCACAGATACACTTTTTCAAAGTCCGGTAGTGTATACAGTAGTTACCGATACGGCGGGTGTAATTATCACTGATGAGAATATAGCGGTAAAGCAAAAATATTTTGCCCGGGTTAAAACCAATCCGGCAAATAATATTCCTGAATCTAAATGGGTGGTAAGTTCCGGTTTTATGATTCGGGGAGAGCAGATTTTTCAGCCCATCTTAAGCGCTGATTTAAAAGATAAAAGCGTTTTGCTTCGTTGGCGTCCTACTGCCGGCTTAACTAAAATTGTGTTAACCCGGTCTGGCAGTGCTCCGGTGGAAGTACCGGTTAATGCAACCGATATTGCTGCTAATCAAAAGCTACTTACCAATTTACTTCCAAATACAAATTACTCCGCCGAAATTTTCCAGAACACCAAAAGCAAAGGAGTTGTTACTTTCACCACCAAAGAGCCAAGTATCTTTACCCTCACGGTAGCTACTGCCGATGAATTAACGGCGGCCATTAACACTGCTACTAATAATGATGTAATTGGCTTGGAGTCCGGTACTTACGACCTTTCTGGTGCGGCTACGGTTATCAGTGAAAAGCTTATAACATTGCAATCGGTATCGGGCAATCCCAATAATACAAAGGTGTTCTTCAAAGAATTTACCTTAAAAGGAACCGGTGCCGGGATAAAAATATCCGGAATTGAGTTTGATGGCGGGCCCGGTAATGCTTCCTACTTTATTAATTTGTCGGGATTAAATGCTGAAGCCGATGCGACGACTTTTAAATCAATCTTGGTGGAAAATGCCGTTATTCATAATACTGCCAATTGTTTGATTAGAGGTAATCGGGGTGGTAACAATGCGCATAAAATTGATTTTATCCGATTTAATAATTGTTTGGCGTACGATAACGGGGCCTCTACATATAATTATATTCTTCTGGATAAAATGGAGTTTAATACTCTGGAACTAACCAATTCTACGTTTTACAATACGGCGCGGGCATTTATTTCGTGGGGTACAAATATTACCATGGCCCAGAAACCAACAGTGTTAATTAACCAAGTTACCATTAATAATTTTGGTTTTGAAAACCGCAATAATGTGTTGTTCGATGCCAATGCTAACCCGGTTAATTTTACAATGCAGAATAGTATCCTGGCCAATGTTCCGAAGCCTGGTGCAACGGTTGGTGCATCTTTGTTACGGGCCGCTGCTACGGGTTCTGAAATGAAATTTGAGAACAACAATTATTTTAACCTAACCACGGGTGCTACACCAGTTGTGGCGCTCACGTTCCCAAACTATGTTCAGTTAGCTAATAATAAAACAATAGATTTAGGATGGACAGCGGCCACTACTAACTTTACCTTGCCGGCTAATTCTGAACTCAGAACAGCTGGTAAAACGGGTGGGGCAATTGGGGATCAGCGGTGGACTCGTTAATGGCCAGTATCAGAAAAATTGCGGCCCGAAATGGCCGCAATTTTTATTTGCCGCACCTAACTTATTTCGGGTGCTATTAAAGATTATTGATTAGTAACTACCCGGCTTTTTAGCGGGTACTGAAAGCATAAAATGTTACAAAACGCAATTAAGTATAAATTAGGTTTTAGCTGGTTATTAATAAGTGCGCTTACTTCGGGCAGTTGTGCCCAGCCAACCGGCCAAAGTATTGCCCTTAACCCGGAGCCGGTAAGCAAACCAGTACCGGAAAATAATACTACGCCAGCCCCCGGGCAAACTTTGGCGTTTCCAGGAGCCGAAGGCTTTGGCAAATACACCACCGGTGGCCGGGGCGGCAAAGTAATTCTGGTAACCAACCTAAACGACAGCGGGCCGGGCAGCTTGCGCGAAGCCATCCGGAAAAAAGGTGCCCGCATAATTTTATTTACTATTTCCGGCAACATTGCCCTGGAGTCGCCTTTAGATATAAACAATGGCGATTTAACCCTGGCGGGACAGTCGGCACCCGGCGACGGTATTTGCCTTAAAAACTACCCCGTTAGCATTAAAGCCGATAACGTCATTATCCGGTACTTACGTTTCCGGATGGGCGACGAAAAAGGGCAGCAAGCCGATGCTTTCAGCGGCAACAAAGGCCAGCAGAATATTATTATCGACCATTGCTCTATGAGCTGGGCCACCGATGAGTGCGCCTCGTTTTACCGGAACAAAAATTTTACGCTACAGTGGTGTATTATTTCGGAAAGCCTGAACCACTCGGTACACGAAAAAGGCGACCACGGTTATGGTGGCATTTGGGGCGGCGAAGGAGCTACGTTTAGTTACAATCTGATTGCCAATCACAACAGCCGTACGCCCCGTTTCAGTGGGTCCAGTACTACGCCTAACTCGCCCAATGAACTGGTAGATTTCCGGAATAATGTGGTTTATAATTGGGGCGAAAACAATATTTACGGCGGAGAAAGAGGCCGGTACAATATTGTTAATAATTATTTAAAGCCGGGTCCGGCTACGGTTGCAAGTAAAAGAAACCGGGTAATTAATCCTTCCCAACCCTACGGTAAGTTCTTTGTGAACGGCAATGTGGTGGAGGGCAACTCTAAAATTTCGGAAAATAACTGGGCGGGTGGAGTACAATGCGAACATCCCGATTCGGTTAAGGTAAATCAGGCTTTTGCCGTGCTGTCGTTACCGGAGCAATCGGCTTTACAAGCTTATGAAGCAGTTCTGGCCGGGGCCGGAGCCAGTTACCAACGCGATGCGGTAGATGCCCGGATAGTAGCGGCTGTAAAAAATAACAATGCCCAGGCCGGTAAAAATAAAAATGGCCTTATCGATTCGCAAAAAGACGTGGGAGGCTGGCCCGAACTTAAAACAACTGACGCACCTCCCGATGCTGACCAGGATGGCTTACCCGATAGCTGGGAAAAACAAAATAACCTAAATCCGCAGGACCCGAATGATGCCTCAGGCTTTAAACTAGATAAATATTATACCAATATCGAAGTGTATTTAAATAGCTTAACCAGCTCTAAATAGCATTTTAAATGAGAAATTTATTTTTGGTTTTAGGTGGGGTTCTAAGCATCAGCTTTTTGCTGGCATTTACTTGGCCTCAGCAAAAAAAGATAAAAGTATATTTAATCGGCGATTCTACCATGGCCCGGAAAGAAACCGCGGCCTACCCCGAAACGGGCTGGGGAATGCCGTTTGTCTATTTTTTCGATGCATCAGTTGAAATAGATAACCGGGCCAAGAACGGCCGCAGCACCAAAACCTTTATCGCCGAAGGCCTGTGGCAACCAGTAGCCGAGAATCTGCAGGCGGGCGATTATGTGTTTATTCAGTTTGGGCACAACGACGAGGTGAAAACCAAAAAAAGCTACGCCACCGAAGCAGAATTTATAGCGAATCTTAAAAAATTTGTCTCCGAAACCCGGCAGAAAAAAGTCATTCCGGTTCTGTTAACCCCGGTGGCCCGGCGCAGTTTCGATGCGGCCGGCAACCTTGTAAGTACCCACGAAGCGTATTCACAACTGGTACGGGAGGTAGCCAAAGATCAGAAAGTAGCCTTTATTGATTTAGACCTGAAAAGCCAGGCCTTGCTCAAGCAAATGGGGCCGGAAAACTCGAAATTATTATTTCTGCAACTTACTCCCGGCGAACACCCCAACTACCCGGCCGGTAAAGACGATAATACCCATTTTAACGAATTAGGTGCCCGTAAAATGGCCCAACTGGTTTACGCCGAAATAAAGAACCTGAACTTGGATTTGGCCACCCGGTTTATTAAAAAGGATAAAGAATAAAGTAACATGAAAAATATTTTGATATTTAGTTTGGCCTGGCTCTTGTTTAACCCGGTTTTTGCCCAAACCAAATACGATTTTATTGTAGCCCAGGATGGCAGCGGCACGTTTAAGACCGTGCAGGAAGCCATTAATGCCGTGCCCGATTTCCGCAAAAACAAGACTACTATATTTATTAAAAACGGTACGTACAAAGAAAAACTGGTACTGCCAGCTTCAAAACAATCAGTAATTTTTATGGGGGAAGATGTTAAAAAAACAATTCTGACCTACGACGATTTTGCCCAGAAAAAGAACCGCTTTGGCGAAGAAATTGGCACCACCGGTTCCTCCAGCTTTTTTATTTTTGCCAGCGATTTCACGGCCGAAAATATTACATTCCAGAACAGTGCCGGACCGGTGGGGCAGGCGGTAGCCGTACGGATAGAAGGCGACCGGGTTTATTTTAAAAACTGCCGGTTTTTAGGCAACCAGGATACCCTTTATACTTACGGCGAAAAAAGCCGGCAATATTATCAGAATTGCTACATAGAAGGTACCGTCGATTTTATTTTTGGCTGGTCTACGGCTTACTTCGATAACTGCGAAATTTATACAAAGCAAAGCGGGTATATTACGGCGGCTTCTACAATGCCAGGTGCGGCGTACGGTTATGTTTTCCGGAACTGCACCATAACCGGCAGTGCTCCCGAAAACTCTTTTTATCTGGGCAGGCCGTGGCGGCCTTACGCCAAAACCTTATTTCTGAACTGTAAATTAGGTAACCAGATAAAACCCGAAGGTTGGCACAACTGGGGCAAACCCGAAGCCGAAAAATCAGCTTTTTACGCCGAGTACAAAAGTAGCGGTCCGGGGGCTAACGCCAAAGCACGGGTAAAATGGGCCAAACAGCTCACCGATGAAGAAGCAAAAGCTTTTACTCCGGAAAAAGTTCTCGGCGATTGGCAACCGGGAGTAGCGTATACCACTCCGGCGCGGTAATTATTTCAACGGCTGATTACATACTAACCAAGTCTAAAAAGCAGTTCTCCTGAGTTTTTCGGGAGGAAATATTTAGCTAACTAAAATTATGAAAATAGAGCATTTTGCCTTAAACGTATCGGCACCTTTGGCTATGGCCGATTGGTACCATCAAAATTTAGGTTTGCAAATAATTAGGCAAAGTACAGAGGCGCCTTATACCACTTTTATGGCCGACGACAGCGGCCGGGTTATGGTTGAAATTTATACCAACCCGGCGAACGAAGTACCGGCTTACCGGCAAATGAATCCTTTACAGGTGCACCTGGCGTTTGTTTCGGCCAACCCTGCCGCCGATAAAGAGAAGCTGCTGGCGGCTGGCGCCACCCTAGAAAATGACCAGCAACTGCCAGATGGCTCACATTTAATAATGCTACGCGACCCCTGGGGGTTGGCACTTCAGCTTTGTAAAAGAGGTCAGCCCATGTTAGCCGCAACCGAAGTGGTCAAGTAAAATATTCGGGCCAAAAGCCTGGGTGAGATTCGTGAGGTAAGTTAAACAGCGGTAAACGGCAGCGAAAATATTGCCTGATGCCAGGGTGGTATGTAAGAATGAGGCTGGATTGAATCTGTTTTTAATATTGGGGAACTAGCCCAAAGCTATTTTCATGCATAAATTTATTTTAACTTTTTTATTATTTCTGAGTGGGTGGCCGGTCCTGGGGCAGGCTACAACTTACCCAACTTCCTTTACGGTGGCGCAGGATGGCAGCGGCAATTTTAAGACCATTCAGGAAGCTGTAAATGCGGTACGCGATTTATCGCAGGAGCAAGTTACCATACATATTAAACAAGGCATTTACCCCGAAAAGCTTATTATACCTTCCTGGAAAAAGAAAATTACGCTACGGGGCGAGAGCCCGGAAAATACCATCATTACCCACAACGATCACACTGGCAAACCTTACCCGGGCGGCAAAGACGTCTCTGGCCACGACAAATACATGACCTTTACGTCTTATACCGTGCTGGTGCAGGGCGATGATTTTATTGCCGAAAATTTAACCATTCAAAACACGGCGGGCCGGGTAGGGCAGGCGGTAGCCTTGCACGTAGAAGGCGACCGGATCATTATCCGGAATTGCCGGCTGTTGGGCAACCAGGATACTTTATATACCGCTACTACCGGGAGCCGCCAATATTACCAAAATTGTTACATCGAAGGTACTACTGATTTTATTTTCGGGGAAGCCACTGCGGTTTTTCAGAACTGCACCGTGCACAGTTTAGCCAATTCTTACATAACGGCAGCGGCTACCAGCCCGGCGCAAAAGTTTGGCTACGTTTTCTTAGACTGCAAACTTACAGCGGCGCCCGAAGCCCAGAAAGTTTACCTGGGCCGGCCTTGGCGTCCTGCTGCCAAAACTGTTTTTATCCGGACCGAAATGGGCAGCCACATTGTACCGGCTGGTTGGGATAACTGGCGTAACCCGGCGAACGAAAATACTGCTTTCTACGCCGAATACGGCAGTACCGGCGCGGGCGGCAACCCAACAGGCCGGGTAAAATGGGCACAAAGCTTAACCGCCAGGGAAATTAAAAAATATACCATAGGCAATATTTTCCGGCGCGAAAATGAATGGAATCCTACCCAAACGGAACGCTAAATTCGTTTAAATAGAAGCCGACATCTTTTAATTTACATGATAAAAATATATTTAATACCTGCTTTACTAACCTGTTTAAACTTTAGCATTTACGCCCAGAAAAAAAGCTTAAAACAATCGGTTGGGCCGCAAACAGAACCTTATGTCTCTAAAGTGTGGGTCGCCGACCAGGGCAATGGTACTTATAAAAACCCAGTGTTAAACGCCGATTACTCGGATCCGGATGCGATACGCGTAGGCGATGATTTTTACATGATTTCGTCATCGTTTGAAGATGTACCGGGCTTGCCCATTCTGCATTCGAAAGATTTGGTAAACTGGGCTCTCATTGGCCATGCCTTAAAACGGCAGCCGCCGTTCGAGCATTTTGCCGTACCCCGCCACGGCGAAGGTGTTTGGGCGCCCGCCATCCGGTACCACCAACAAGAATATTATATTTATTACCCCGATCCTGATTTTGGTATTTATTTAACTAAAGCCAAACACCCCACCGGCCCGTGGTCCGACCCAATTTTAGTAGCCGAAGGCAAAGGTTTGATTGACCCGTGTCCCTTGTGGGACGAAGATGGCCAGGCTTATTTGGTGTATGCCTACGCCGGTAGTCGGGCCGGTATAAAAAGTATAATTGCCGTAAAAAAAATGAATGCGACCGGCACCCAAACCCTGGACGAAGGTAAAATTGTGTACGACGGGCACGAACTGGACCCCACCATTGAAGGACCAAAATTTTACAAACGCAACGGTTATTACTACATTTTTGCCCCGGCGGGCGGGGTAGCTACTGGTTGGCAATTAATTTTGCGCAGTAAACAGGTATACGGCCCTTACGAGCGCCAGGTAGCCATGGACCAGGGCCATACGCCGGTAAATGGTCCGCACCAGGGAGCCTGGGTAACCACCACCACCGGCGAAGATTGGTTTTTGCATTTTCAGGACAAAGAACAATACGGCCGGGTAGTGCATCTGCAGCCTATGCAATGGGTAAACGACTGGCCAGTTATTGGAGAAGATAAAAATGGCGATGGTAAAGGCGAACCGGTGCTGGTTTACCGCAAACCAAATGTTAAAAAAACGTATCCCCGCCAAACACCCCCCGAAACCGACGAGTTTAACGGCACAACGCTGGGTTTGCAGTGGCAGTGGCAAGCCAACCCCAAAGCTACCTGGGCCTTTGTAAATCCGGCCAGTGGGGCTTTGCGTCTGTATTCTGATAAACTGCCGGCCAATAGCAAAAACTTGTGGGAAGCGCCCAATGTGTTGTTGCAGAAATTTCCGGCCGATGAATTTATGGCCACCACTAAACTTACTTTTAAACCCAATCCTAAACTCGAAAATGAAAAAGCCGGCCTGGTAATTATGGGTTTTAGTTATGCTAACCTGGCGCTCAAAAATAAAAAAGAAGGCCTGTACCTGGTGTATACCCTCGGGAAAGACGCGGTAAAAGGGTTGCCCGAGATGGAAAAAGAAATATTGAAAGTAAATAACCCAACAATTTATTTACGGGTGCAGGTAACCAACGGTGCAAAATGCCGCTTTGCTTACAGCCTCGATGGCCAAACCTTTACCGCCGTAGGCGAGGAATTTCCGGCCGAAGTGGCCCGCTGGAAAGGGGCTAAAATGGGGCTTTTCTGTACCCGCGAATCCCAGACCAACGATTCTGGCTTTGCCGATTTTGACTGGTTCCGGGTAGAACCTGTAGAAAGTAATAGCAATGCCAGTTTACCGGCTTCAAAATAAAGAATGTACCTTTTAGTTTTATAGATAATGAATCAGCGTAAAGATAATTTAAAGTTATACCGGGTAGGCGTATTAACC
The DNA here is from genome assembly GCF_057359045.1 of Adhaeribacter sp. Classification (NCBI taxonomy): domain Bacteria; kingdom Pseudomonadati; phylum Bacteroidota; class Cytophagia; order Cytophagales; family Hymenobacteraceae; genus Adhaeribacter; species Adhaeribacter sp. The sequence continues at coordinate 5,177 of NZ_JBMQUD010000035.1, read as the reverse complement.
GCCCTTTCCGGACTATTATTTTCGGCGTGTCAGCCGCAGCCCACCAGTTCGGCTACTGCAGCGGCCAGCCCCGTTACTACCGCCACCGCTACGGCTGCTCAGACCCAAACCACCACCGATTTATATACCGGCCTGGAGTTTAGTATGCCACGGGTTAAAGAGCCCCAAATCCCGAATAATACCATCCGGATTACTGATTTTGGGGCAGTAGGCGATGGCCTGACCAAAAATACGGCAGCTTTTGAAAAAGCCATTGCGGCTGCGGCGGTTAAAGGTGGCGGTACGGTAGTTATTCCGCGTGGTTTGTGGCTTACCGGCCCCATTGTGCTGCGCAGCAATATCAACCTGCACGCCGAGGCCGGCTCAATGGTTATATTCAGCAAAGATTTAAACGATTACCCGCTGGTACAAACCAGTTTTGAGGGCCTGAACACGTACCGTTGCCAATCTCCTATTTCGGGTAAAAACCTGGAGAACGTAGCCATTACCGGTAGCGGCACGTTTGATGGTTCCGGCGAGGCCTGGCGGCCGGTAAAGAAAAGCAAGCTTACGGCGGCGCAATGGAAAACCCTGGTAAGTTCCGGTGGGGTATTAAGCGACGATGGCAATACCTGGTATCCGTCGGAAATTTCGAAAAATGGCGACACCAAAGATAATTTTAACGTGCCTAATTTTACCCGGAAAGAACAGTTTGAAGCCGTAAAAGATTTTATGCGCCCGGTAATGGTAAGCCTGATTAGCTGCAAAAAAGTACTTCTGGATGGGCCTACTTTCCAGAATTCGCCGGCCTGGAATTTGCACCCGCTCATGTGCGAAGACGTAACGCTCCGGAATTTGAATGTGCGGAACCCCTGGTTTTCGCAAAACGGCGATGGCCTGGATTTAGAGTCTTGTAAAAATGCGGTGGTGCACGATAATATTTTTGACGTAGGCGACGATGCCATTTGTTTTAAATCGGGTAAAGACAAAGATGGCCGGGAGCGTGGCATACCTACCGAAAACGTAATTGTAAAAAATAATGTGGTGTACCACGGCCACGGCGGTTTTGTGGTAGGCAGCGAAATGTCGGGCGGCGTTAAAAATGTGCACGTATCTAATTGTACGTTTATGGGTACCGATATTGGCTTGCGTTTTAAAAGCACCCGGGGGCGGGGTGGCCTCGTCGAAAATATCTGGATTTCGAACATCGACATGATCAATATCCCGACCGAAGCCATTAGTTTTAATTTATTTTACGGTGGCAACTCGCCGGTACTCGAGGCCGACCAAAAAGCCAGCACCGAAGCCCGCAACGAAAAACTGGTGCCCGTTACCGAAGAAACGCCTTCGTTCCGGAATATTTACATGAAAAATATTACCGTAGCCGGTGCCGACCAGGCCTTGGTGCTGCAGGGCTTACCCGAAATGAACCTGCAAAACGTGAGCCTCGAAAATGCCACTTTAAAAGCAAAAAAAGGCATTTCGGCCGTAGATGCTGACGGTATTAAACTTAAAAATGTAAAAATACTGGCCGAAAAAGGTTCGGCACTGACCATTTATAACAGCAAAAATTTCGACATCCAGGGTTTAACTTACGCCAATACCAAAGAGCCCGTGGTGAAGGTGATGGGGCCACTCACCCAAAATGTTAAGCTGGCAAAGGCAGATTTTAAAAATCCGAATGAGCAGGTTTCTAAAAGTAAAGATTTAAATGCTAAAGCGTTGGTTTTGCAGTAACCGGAATATTTCTATGCTACATTTTCTTCAATAAGATTAGGAGTAAGTAGTGATACTTAGAGCCGGTTAATTTTTTAACCGGCTCTTTTTTTACAAGAATAGCGGGTAGTTAGCTTATTTTGGCACCATATAGTTTTGCCAATTTACCAGTAATATTTTTTCTTCAGGCAATAGCAAATAGCCATAATCATAACAAAAATTATAAATATTGCCCTGCCGGGTCTGGTATTGGTGAGTAAAATAATTGAAGTCAAATCCTTGCAACACGAGGTACGCTTGCCGGGTAGTGGTTTTACCTAACGGACTCAACGTTTTCAGGATGCTTCGGTTTTTGCGCAGAATACGATTAATATCTAAAATTAACCGCTCGCCGGTATCCATTTTTTTCTTCTGATTATTCACCTGGGCCCGGCAATGGTCTGAACAAAATTTCTTATCGCTGCGGCCTACAATAGATTGTCCACAGACTTGGCAAACAGAAGTTCTACTTTCCATAATAACATATTAGCCGAATTTATAAGCGGATATTTACGGATATATACGCTTATATGAAAAGCTATGACTAGGGGCAGGTGTATCTTTAGGTTATACTGTTGTTACGTATGCAACCATCTGCTTTACCCATACTTTATCTAAATTTTTTGGAGCACCAGGGCAAATCGTTTATAAAGTGCTGGAACAAACCCCAACCGGCCATCAGCCAGAAATTAAAAACAGCTTCCTGGATTAAATACAGCAAAACGTATAAATGCTACGTAATGCACCATTCGCCGCAAGCGCTGGCCCAAACCTTAGCCCATTTTGCAGGCGTGGCGGCGGTAAATACCCGGTATTTACACCGCCCAAGCAGGCTCCCGGCTAGCAAAACTGTATTAACCACGGGCAATTCTGATGTAATAACTTCTTTACCGAAGCCTGCCGGAAAGCCACTTGTAAAGCTGGTGCCGCTCCAACACGAAGGCAAAACGTACCTGCGGCTACTATACCCACCCGAAAGCAACTTGTATAAGGCTTTAAAAGAACTCAGGCAAGTAAAATGGAGCCGTACTTATGGTTGCTTTCTGACTTGGGCGGAGGCTGGCAAACTTCATTTACTCGTAGCCGAGCTTATACCTTTGGCGCACCTGGCTTTATCCCAGCAAATACAGGTAAAAGATCTAAGCTTACTTAAAAAGCTGTGGGAGCAACTATTTGTAGCCGAGCCGCATTTTTTGCCCTGCCCTTTGGCTTACCTGGAAAAAATGCAGTTGCTGAACTATAGCCGCCGGACCATGCGTACCTATCATGCCCTGCTGCTCCGGTTTCTGAATACCTATGCCGCGCAGGGGTTAGATAGTATCAATAACTTTACTCCGGGCCAGGTAAATCAGTATCACATGGTCTTACAGGCCAAAGGACAGTCGTATACTTATATTAACCAGTCAATTAATGCAATTAAGTTCTATTATTGTAAACTGTTGGGCCGACTGGACATGGGTTTAGCCGAAGTAAACCGACCAGCGCAAGAAAAGAAGTTACCCAAAGTATTGAGCAAAGAGCAAGTTGCCGCTATTCTGAAAGCACCTGAAAATCTAAAGCACCGTTGTTTGCTGCAATTGCTTTACTCCGGGGGCCTACGTATTGGCGAAGTGATAAACCTAAAGCTCACAGATGTACAGTCGCAACGGCGTTTGTTACTGATAAGAGGGGGCAAGGGGTACAAAGACCGTACTACCTTATTATCGCCCCGGTTGCTGGATGCGCTACGGCTGTATTACAGGAAATATAAGCCGAAAGTATGGTTGTTTGAAGGCCAGGATGGTGGGGCTTATTCGGTAGAAAGTATTCGGAATGTGTTTCGGGCGGCTTTGCAAAAAGCTGGTATTAAGCAAGCTGCTACACCACACACCCTGCGCCATTCATTTGCCACGCATTTATTAGAGCAGGGAACCGATCTTAGGTATATTCAGGCACTATTGGGGCATAATTCCAGCAAAACCACCGAAATATATACCCATATTACCCAGCACGGCTTAGAGAAAATAATTAGCCCCTTAGACGGTTTAGATATTTAGCTTTTTTAATATATTGGAAAAAAAATTAATTTTTCAAAAGAAAATAGAACCAGAAATTCTGTAACCGTAATTGGTTAAACGAATATGAAAAATTTAATTAAGGGTAATAGTTTGATTATTAATACTTTATTTAATAGTTTCTATCTGCTGTTAAAGGCGATATAAACGTAATTATTACGTATACATAATAGTTAGGCTGCATTAAAAGAACTATCGTCGGACTTGAAGCAGAAAATTCAGCAAGAGTTGGAAAACCGACCAAAGAAGCCAAGAAAAGAATTAGATTAGCTTCACTATAATTGAAATCGCCGCCCAACTTCGACCAGGAAAGGTTGCAGAAGAGGAATTGGCCAGGCGTTTGAGCAGAAAGAATTTATCGGCAACGTGTGCAACCCGACTCCAGGAATGCGTTTTCGACCTGATTTCAGAAAAACAGGCCAAAAACGGACGGACAGAAACTTAGTGAACTTCGATTGGCTGTTTAGCGGCTCTTTTTCGCAAATCAGGCCAAAACTAGAAAAGGAATCAGCAGAAGAAAGAGAATAACGCAGCCTAACAATGTGTAAAAGGCAGCTGGTTTTATCCCGGCCGACGTTCCATCTCTGCCTGCAAGCGGTCTGCCGTCCGACATGAAACTGCGTTTCAGTCTCCCAGCCGACCTTTTACACGAGACCGTTGTGCGCTATAGAGTTCTACTAATGAAAAAATATTTTTTCTTAATAGTCTTTTCACTTTTCTTGTTGGCTTGTGAGAACAGGAGTGCAACAACAAATAACTGGGAACGGGACACTAATACAAGAACTATTCGTGTGACAGATTCGCCTTACCAGGACGCTGTTCAAAGGGCACAAACTGAAATCATAACATTTAAAAAGCTTTTTACACCAACAAATGATAGTCTCGACTTTTTTGTAAACGCAAGCTTTACGGATGAGAACGGAGTAGAACATATGTGGATTGATGTTTACTCGTTAAGGGGTGACATTGCTTACGGTACTATTGGAAATGATGCAATAAAAGTCAAAAATGTACGATTCGGAGATAGCGTATCAATTGATTTAAAGAAAATCGAGGATTTCACTGTTTACAGGGCCGATTCTGTGGTAGCAGGTGACTTTTTGAACCATTCATTAGGAAAATAATAGCGCACAACACAAGCTTTGTAAAATAGCGGCTGACAAACTACATTTAAGCTACAACACATAAATCAACGGTAGGAAGTAATTGAAGCAGCAATTTTTCAAATCCCGCTACTTTACAAAGCTTCGTTCCGTTAGCTGTTATTTATAAAATAATGAATTCAAAACCCTTCCTTACTCTAGTGCTGATTTTGCTATCTGTTGTATCATATGGGCAGGTGGAAAAATTAACCCGACTGGTTCATATATTATGGAGGGAAAAAAGATT
>NZ_JBMQUD010000034.1:0-28489 GCF_057359045.1 Adhaeribacter sp. | reverse complement strand
TCGCTGGTCCGCCTGCTCGACAGCCTGGAGCGGCGTGGCTTCATAGAACGTCGCGAGGACGAATCAGACCGCCGCGCCCGCGGCATCCATCTGACCCGCACCGGCCGTGACCTCGCGGTGCGCGCGGCGCGCATCGGCAACAGCCTGCAGAAGCGCCTGCTGGAGAGCGTGCCGGCCGGTTTATTGCCGGCCGGAGAATAATAGCTTACCCCAATACCTATCCCGGTCAGAAACAATAAGGCTATAAGGCCACCTAACCACCAGTTAAAGGTACGGGGTGGTTTTACCGGCGCATCCAGCTTCTTTTCCATTGCCTCCCAGGCCACGGGGTCAAATTCCGGATTATATTCCGAAGCCGCCTTCCGGAAAAGGTCGTCTAGTTCGTCTTCAGGCATATCTCCGATACTCATCCGTTAAACTTTTTTTTAAACGGGCCTGCAAATTGGCGCGGGCCTTAAACAAATTAGATTTTGAAGTGCCCACCGAAATATTCAGCGTTTCGGCTATTTCTTCGTGGGTATATCCATCAATTACATACAAGTTAAACACCATGCGGTAGCCCGGCGACAAATCCTGAATTAACCGTAATAAGTCTTCGTAGCTTAGTTGGTCCTCAACACTTTCGGTAGTTGCTTTCTGCTCCAGCTCCTGCACATCCTGGGCATAATAGTGTTTTAAATTATGCCGGTAATTATCTAAAGCGGTATTAATCATTATTCTCCGAACCCAGCCTTTAAAGGAACGCTCCGGGTCGTATTTTTTTATTCTGGTAAATATTTTTAAAAAGCCATCGTTCAGCACTTCTACTGCTTCTTCGCGGGTTTGGCAGTAGCGCATGCAAACGCTCATGGTATAGCCATAAAAAAGCTGGTACAGCTTTTTTTGTGCTTTCCTTTCTTCTCTTATACAACCCTGTATAAGCGATAGCAAATCTTTATTGCCGGTTTCCCCCACGTTTATGTTGTTTGCGCCCCCAGCACGGATAGTTTTCCCAAAGGGTTGCCTCAGGTGTATAAATTAATTAAATATTTTTCAAGCACCTGATTTTTAGAATATTATTTTTCAGATATAAATTATTACTCCCGATAGATTTTACCCAGTGCGCACTAAATTTATAAGAACAGTATCAGCCAACTTGCCTTGGGTACCGTATTAAATCTGGTGCAGGCACTAGCCGGTAAGGCGTAGCCCAAACCACAGGTGCCTTAAACCGGCGCTTAGCTAAGCGCAAAGTTGCTTTGGCGTTTGGCCCGAGCGGGCGCTCAGGTATCTACATAATTTAACTTAAATGATTAAAAAAGATGAAAGCATTACTTAAACTTATACCGGCAGTGGCAATGGCTTTAACCGGCAGCATGGCTTTGGCCCAAAGTTCTGGCAGTACTACTACCCAACAGAATAAAGCCAGCAGCAAAACCAATACAACCAATACCAACTCGGCTACCCGTACCGAAACTGCTGTTGGGGCACCTACCCGCGCCGACGACCAGATGAACCAGGGTAACCCCGGTAACCCGGCTAACCAGGCTACATCTACCCAAGCCGAAAACAACAAAGCCAGCCAGGCGGTAAAAAAGAAAAGTACCACCAAACAAATTAAGCGCACAAAAGCCAACCATAGCACGGGCACCACCAGCAGTTTACATAACGATAACAACAGTACTACCATGCTTAATATGGCAGCAACTAACCGGGCTGGCGGCCTGGCCGCAGATAACCAGGACCAAACCACTCAAATGGCAACCGCTACCACCCGCATGCAGTTAATGCAAGATAAAATGCGGTATATGCAACAGAAAATTGAGCTGCAGCAAAGCATATTGCAAAAAGAGCAAAAAGCCAAAAAAGTACAGCCGCAGTTACAGGAACTAGATGCCCAGATCCAAAGCCTGGATAACCAACTGAGCCATTTAAAGGAGTCGGTTAAATAACCTTTTTAGCAGAATATTTATTTATATTATCTGAAAGCCAGTATAATATACTGGCTTTCTTTTTTTACTGGCTTATGCGGTGCTATATCATGCGTTAAGCCCAATAGCTATTGGTGTTTATTTAGATAAATAAGGAAATTTAAATATTTTCACGGCGATTTAGGCCAAAACCGGCTACAAAGCACCGAAAAGAACTAAAATTGGTTACACCCGTAAAAAACTTTAAACTGATAATTATATGATTTTGAATAACTTCTCTCTTACCAAATATGTAACTGTGGTATTGCTCCTGTTTTCGCCGGTAATGTTTGGCTGTTCGGTATTTTCCGGCAGCTCTTCTAGCGATCCTATGGTTACGGCCCAACAGCAACAAATAAAAACCCTCGAAGACGAGGTAAAGTCCCAAAAACGTCGTGCCGACGAGGCGGAGCAACTTTACAAACGGGAAAAAGATTTACTTAACGCTAAAAAGAGTGAACTAAAGGCGGCTAACCGTTTATTAAAAGTATACGAAAAGCAATCTAACTAAAATGAACCAGGCACTTACTGCCTGAAATGGTTAATCCATCAGAAATTATTAAAAAGCCGGTTAAGTACCGGCTTTTTTTATGCCTTCCCGCCAGGTCTTGCTTTAATGCAAAATATTAACTGCTTCTTTGTTCACTTTCCTTTAAAAATAACGTAGTACCGTTGTAATGCGTAACCAGTTCTAATTCCTTTGACAACGACAACACCTCCTGAAAATAAGAAGCATACGGGTAAAACAATTCTAAAAGTCCTGCTTTGGATTATTGGAGTACCCTTATTATTAGTATTGCTGGTAATTATTGCCTTGCAATTTACCGCTACCCAAAACTTTCTGGCCGATAAGGGCACTGCCTGGTTATCGCAGAAGCTAAATACCACGGTCCGCATCGACCGCATTAAAACTGATTTCCGGAACAGCTTTGTACTGGAAGGTTTTTATATAGAAGATCAGCAAAAAGACACCTTATTATATGCCGGCCGCCTGGGTGTGGATATAAATTTCTTTTCGTTGCTTAACAGCGAAATTAATATCAGCTCTGCTACACTGCGCAACGCCACGGCGCATGTTAAAACCTTTATGCCCGACAGCACCACCAACTACGATTTTGTGCTGAATGCCTTTGCCGCCGATACTGCCGCGGCCCAACCTGCCGATACCATGGCTACCGGCTTTGTGTATAAAATTGGCGATGTAAGCCTGGAGAATATTTTCTTTACCATGGACGACCAGATTTATGGCAACAACGTCCGGACCCGCATTGGCAGTTTGGCCGCTAACATGGACGAGCTAAACCCTGAAAAAGAAATTTACCGGCTAAACAATGTTACCCTAAAAAATAGCTACGCCAATATAATCCAGACCAAAACGGTACCACCCGATACGGCTGCTTCGGAGCCGCTTACCATGCAGTTTGGTCTGGGCAAAGTAGCTTTAGAAAATATTAAACTCAATTACCAGAACACGGTAGCAGCCCAACGCATTATCATGAATGTGGGCCAGACTGAACTGACCGCCGACAATATTGATATACCCAACGCCAAAGTAAACCTGAACAAATTTGCCTTACAAAATAGCTACCTGGCTTACTTCCAGGACAAAAATACGCCTACCGATTCACTGACCATAAACCCGGAAGCTACTGTTAAAAAGCTTGATGATGCGGTAGAAAAGAAAGAAGGCGCTCCGGTAGATTGGGTAGTTACCCTTAAAAATTTAGATTTGGCTGGTTTACGCGTGCAGTTTGGCAACTACAATACGCCCGAACTGAAGCAGGGCATGGACTTTAACCACCTCGATTTTACCGATATTAACCTAAACGTTGATAATATTTATTACAGCCTGAACCGCACCACCGCCGATTTACAAGCGATGAGCTTGAAAGAAAAGAGCGGTTTTACGGTTAAGAATTTTTCTTCGGATATTACCGTAGATTCTACCCACGCCGAGCTGGCCAACTTAAACCTGGAAACCGGCGAAAGCATTTTGCGGCGGCACCTGGCCATTGGTTACCCCAGCCTTGAAACCATTGCCGATAATATTAACCGCCTGACCATAAACGCCGACATGGCCAACTCTAAAATTGGCTTCCGCGATTTATTGTATTTCCAGCCGGCCTTGGCCAGTAATCCGTCGTTTAGGAGTTTACTGAACAAGCCGCTTTACCTCGATGGCCGCGTAACCGGCCGGGTAGATAATTTACGGATTGAGCGATTACAAATGGCCGGCTTAAACGGCACGGCTGTAAATGCCAGCGGCACCATTACCGGTTTGCCCGATGTAGATAAAACCAACCTGAACCTGGATATTAATCGCTTTAGCGTGGCCCGCGCCGATATTATGGCGTTTCTGCCGCCCGGCACCTTACCGGCCGGGTACCGCATTCCGGAGCGCGTAACGGCCAGCGGCGGTATTAAAGGCGGCATGCAAAACCTAGAATTGCAAAATTTACGCGTAACCGCGGCACCCGGCACCAACTTACAAGCCAGCGGCACGTTACGCAACCTTACCAATCCGGATAACCTGTACGCCAACCTGCGCATTCAGAATTTTTCTACTACCCGCGCCGATATTCAGAATTTATTACCCAAAGATTTGATTCCGGCCAATATTCAGTTGCCCGATCGCATGACGCTAAAAGGTACCTTTACCGGCTCTCTGGATAACTTCACCACTAACCCGGTTATTACTACCTCCTTTGGCAATGCTACCGCTAACCTACGCATGCAAGCCGGCGAGCGCTACAACGGCACCATAAGTGTAGATCGCCTGGATTTAGGTAAAATAATGCGCGATACCACCATGGGCCCCATTACAGCCACCGCCCGTGTAAACGGTACCGGCTTAACCCCCGAAACCATGCGGGCCGATATTGATGCAACCGTAGCATCGGTACGCTACAACCGCTACAACTACAACAATATTGCCCTAAAAGGTACCGCCGACCGCAACTTGTTTAACGGCACCGTAAACATGCGCGACAACAACCTGGCCTTTAATTTTGATGGGACCGTAAATATGCGCGCCGCCGAGCCCAGCTATAACTTTACCTTAAACCTCGATGAGGCCAATTTGCAAGCACTTAATTTTTACAACGACCCCATGCGCCTGCAAGGCAAAGTGGTAGCCGATATGCGCGGTGCTTCTTTAAACACGCTGAACGGTACTTTAGATGCCGGCAAACTTACCCTACGGCAAGGACCTAAAACCTACCGCCTGGATTCGCTCTTTGTGCGCATGGCCAACCAGGTGGGCCGCACCGATATTGCCATTCGGTCAGATTTACTTAATGGTTATTTCCGGGGTGCCAACAGCGCCGAAGATTTAGCCACCGCCTTCTCCAAAAAAATAGATTCGTACTTTAATATTCAGGATGCACCTTTCCCGGCTAACGTAAACCTCGCCGATTTTAATTTTGATTTTCGGTTCCGGCGCACCGATTTACTAACCAATGGTTTGGTACCGGGCCTGAATAAATTTGGTCCGGGCGTGCTTACCGGGGCCTATACGGCGGCCAACCAAAACTTAACGGTAAACGGCTATTTGCCCCAGATTATTTACACCACCTATAACCTCGATAGTTTACAATTACAACTACGCGGCGATGCAAATAAACTCAATTACGCCTTAACCCTGAACGAGCTTTCTGACTCGACCATGCTGGTGAAAAACCTGAAGTTTGGCGGCTATGCCCAGAACGATAATGTAAAGCTACGGGTGGGTATTTCGGAAGATAACGGCCAGGAACGCTTTGCTTTGGGCGGCATGCTCAGCACGCTACAGAATGCCTATCAGTTTAAGTTTACCCCCGGCGACGTAGTATTTAACGGGGAACCCTGGAACGTTACCCCCGATAATTACCTGCAATATTACAACAACGGCGCTATTTACGCGAACAATGTGCGGCTGGAGCAAGGCGGTAATTCGCTGGCCATAACCAGCCTGGGCAACAACCGCAACAATGCGCCGCTGCAAATTACTTTTGGCAACTTCCAGTTATCTAATATTTCGCAGGCCATTGAACGTAACGACAGCCTGATTACCGGTGCGGTAAACGGTACAGTTACATTACAGGATATTGCCACCAAACTTAGCTTCACTTCCGATTTAACGGTAAAAAGCTTTGCTTTCCAGAAAAATTTAATTGGCGATATTGGTTTACAGGCCAGCAATGCCGCCGGCGACCGCTACAATGTATTGGCTACTTTAACCGGTAACGGCAATAACTTAAGCGTAAACGGCTACTACATTGCCCAAACCACCGACAATGCCCTTAACCTGACCGCCGACATCACGAATATTAACTTAGCCGCTTTTGAAGGATTTGCTTTGGGTCAGGTACAAGATTTATCGGGTTCGTTGGTGGGCCGTTTAAACATTACGGGTAGTCTGGCGCAGCCCAATATTCGGGGGCAGGCCACTTTTACCAACGCCTCTTTTGTGCCTACTATGCTGGGTGCCCCGTTCCGCCTCAACTCCGAAACCATGACTTTTGATGAGCGGGGGATTAACTTCTCTAATTTTACCTTGCTGGACTCGGTAAACAACAAAGCCGTGGTAAATGGTACCGTTTTTACGCGCGATTACCTGAACTACCGCTTTGCGCTGGATGTAACCACCAACAACTTTGTGGTCATGAATTCTACCGCGGCCGATAATGATCTTTATTACGGTAAATTAATTCTGGACACCAACGCGAAAATTGCCGGCGAAGAAAACCATCCGGAAATTACCGGGCGGATAAAAGTAATCGAAGGCTCCGCCATGACTATGGTAATTCCGTCTACGGCGGCTGGCATAGTAGAGCACGAAGGTATTACGCAGTTTGTAGACATGAGCGATACGCTGGCGGCCCGCCTAGCCGAGCTGCAAAAACGCGATACTTTAACCCAAACCGGGCTGCTGGGCTATAATATTAGTGCGGTTATTGATGTATCGGATGATATTCCCTTTACCGTTATCATGGACGAAGCCACTGGCGATTTTATCGAAATTAGAGGACGGGGCGAGTTAAATACCGGCATGGACGACGACGGCAATATTAGCCTGAGCGGCCGCTACGTGGTTACCAGCGGCAAATACCAGCTTAACTTTTACGGTTTGGCCCAACGCGAATTTAATATTGCCCGCGGTAGCAGCATTACCTGGGCCGGCGACCCGCTGGTAGCCGACTTGGATATCCGGGCTATCTACAACGTAAAAACCGCCCCAACCGAATTAATAGAAGCCCAACTCGAATCGGAACTGGCCCGTAACCAATCGCGCAACCAATTACCTTTTAATGTACTCATCAACTTAAAAGGCGATATGCTGAAGCCGGATATTTCGTTTGACGTAGAATTGCCGGAAAACGAACGGCGCAGCGAATTTGGCAACTTAGCTTATAGCCGCTTGCAACAAATCCGGCAAGACCCTTCCGAAATTAACCGCCAGGCTTTTTCCCTGATTGTGTTGGGCCGGTTTATGGGTACCGATCCGTTGCAATCGGCAGGCGGGGGCACTTTGGCCGCTACCGCCCGCTCCAGTGTAAGCTCTTTATTGAGCGACCAACTAAATAAATTAACCGGGCAATATTTAGGTGGCCTGGGGCTGGAATTAGGCTTAAATTCTTATCAGGATTTTTCTACTACTACCGGCTCGGGGCAAAACCGTACGGATTTAAATGTAGCCCTGAACCAGGAATTTTTAAATAACCGGCTGGTGGTGCGCGTTGGTACCGATGTAGGTCTGGAAGGCCGAAGTACGCAAAGTGGTAATAGCGGTTTTGCCGGCAACTTATCGGTAGAGTACCTGATTACACCTAACGGCCGTTTGCGCGTACGGGGCTTTAAACAAAATTCTTACGAAGACCTGGCCGAAACAGAAGTACAGGAAACCGGCCTCGCCCTCATCTTTACCCGCAACTTCGATAACCTTTCTGATATGTTTAAAAACCTGGGAAGGTCCCGGAGAGGCAACAACCGTAATAAAAGCGAGGTAGAACCTCTTGTCCAGAATTAATTAAATCTTTTTACTTTAACATGATTGGCTTACGCCTTACGCCCCAACATTACTGGCTTACTTACCCAAAACTGACCTTGTCGGTTTTAAGTATATTCAGCCTTTTTTATTTAGCTGGTTGCAGTGGTACCGGCAAGTTACCCGAAGGCAAACGCCTTTATACCGGTGCTACTGTAAAGCTAGAATCGAAAGAAAAAATTAAAAACGAAACGGCTTTATCTACGGAGTTGGCCGCTACCATTACGCCCAAACCCAATACTTCTTTCTTTGGTATCCGGCCTGGCTTGTTTTTTTATAACCTAGCCGGTACGCCCAAAAAGAAAAAAGGGCTGCGCAGTTTTATTAAAAATAATTTAGGCGAAGAACCGGTATTTTACGACTCGGTAAACAACAAACACATTACCGATTTAATGGTAAACCGCTTAAATAATGCCGGTTATTTTAACTCTACGGTAGCTTATAAAGAAAACGTAAAAGGTAAAACCGTAAACGTTACGTACACAGCGCAGGTAGCCAAACCCTACACCATTAGCCAGGTTGTTTACCCCACTGGCGATTCGTTGGGGCAGATTTACCGCGATATTACCGCCTCTCAGGCCGCTAGTTTGTTGAAAGCGGGTGATAATTATAACCTCGCTACCTTTACCGCCGAGCGCGTCCGGATTGACGCCGACCTGAAAAATAAAGGCTACTTTTATTTCGATCCGGATTTTATTTTGTTTAAGGTAGATACCACCCAGAATAATTATACGGTAAATATTTATCCCACCATTAAGGCCGAAGCGCCCGAAAAAGCGGTGCTACCTTACAAATTAGGCGACATCCGGATTTATACTAACTACACCTTACGCATGGATAGTAGTGCTTATCCTAATCCGCCGGTGCGGGTATTGGGCTATCATTATTACCCCGATGAAAAATCCCTGAAAGCCAAACACCTGTTGCCGTCGGTATTTCTGGAGAAAGATAGCCTGTATAACCGCCGCGACCACGCCCTGACGGTTAGCCGGCTTATGGGTTTAGGCTTGTTCCGGTTTGTAGATGTACAGTTCCGCGACAGCGATAGCCTGGCGCAAGCCCTGAACGCGAATATCCGGTTAACGCCTTCGCGGTTACAGTCGTTGCGGGCCGAACTGGAAGCCGTAACCAAAACCAACGGCTTTGCCGGCCCGGGTTTTAACGCCCGGTACCGCCACCGTAACCTGATGCGAGGCGCCGAGCAATTTCAGTTAAACTTTAATATCAGCCAGGAAACCCAGTTTGGGAAAGGCCGCAACTCCGGCGATAGCGGTAGTTCCGGCTCAAGCGGCAGTAGTGGCGGTTTAAATTCCTTAATTTTTGGTACGCAGGCCCAGTTAGATGTGCCCCGCTTCATGACTCCATTTAACCTAACTAACCTCCGAACCGAATTTGTACCCAAAACCCGTTTTACTTTGGGCTATAATTATACCAACCGGGTAAATTATTACCAAATGAATGCCTATAACGCTACTTACGGGTACATTTGGCGGCCAAAACCGCGTATTACGCACGAGATTACGCCCATTAACTTGCAATTTGCTCGACTAAGCAACGTGGGACCCGATTTTCAGAGAAAGCTTGACCAAAATCTTTTTCTGCGGCGCAGTTTTGAAGAACAATTTATTGTGGGTTCTATTTATAGTTTTACTTACAACACCCAAAATCAGCAACAGCACCGGCGCGACTTTTTCTTTAATGCCAACCTCGACTTATCGGGTAATTTATTGAGTTTGTTTACGTCTAAAATTCAACGACAAGAAGAAATTCCAAATACTTTTATTAAACAACCTTTTTCGCAATATACGCGCCTGTCGCTCGAAGGCCGCTATTACCAGAATATAAGCCGGGGCAGCCGTTTGGCCTCCCGCGTAATAGTAGGAGCCGGTATTCCGTATAATAATTCTGAGACCTTGCCTTACATTAAGCAATTTTTTATTGGGGGCTCTAATAGTATAAGGGCTTTCCGGCCGCGTGAAGTGGGGCCGGGTACGTACTCTGTTACCACCGATCCCAATCAAGCCGACGATATTAGTAATGGCTTCTTCGACCAGACGGGTGATATTAAATTTGAAGCCAACGTAGAATACCGCTTTAACATTATTCCGTACCTGAAAGGAGCTTTATTTGTAGATGCCGGTAATATTTGGCTGGCCCGCGCCAGCGCCGACCGCCCGGGTGGCGAATTTGTATTCAGCAAAGCCTTAAGCCAGCTAGCCGTAGGTACGGGTGCCGGCTTGCGCATCGATGCTGAATTTTTTGTGCTTCGGTTCGATTTAGGTATTCCGGTGCGGGACCCGATTCAGGAATCTCCGTATGTGTTTTCTTTTCCGCCCCAGCGTAAAAACATGGTTTTACACATTGCCGTGGGCTATCCGTTTTAAGTACTTAATAAGCCTTTTATTAGAACAATTAATGCGTATGTTTCCGGTTGAATGCTTTCAGCTATAAGCCTTTAACCGGAAACATACACAGGCTTAGGTACATTTTATACATTTAGCAGATTAAAGATTGATTTTAGAGAATATTTATATCGGCACCTCTGGTTATCATTACAAGCATTGGCGCGATATATTTTATCCGCCTAAAACAAAACCCGCCGAATATTTAAATTATTACCTCCGGTATTTTAACACCGTTGAGATTAACAACTCTTTTTACCGATTACCC
The DNA here is from genome assembly GCF_057359045.1 of Adhaeribacter sp. NCBI lineage: Bacteria > Pseudomonadati > Bacteroidota > Cytophagia > Cytophagales > Hymenobacteraceae > Adhaeribacter > Adhaeribacter sp. Next base: position 17,845 of record NZ_JBMQUD010000034.1, on the reverse strand, counting down.
ACTTACGAGACTTTTGCCAGCTGGCGGCAATCGGTGCCGGCCAATTTTGTTTTTGCGGTAAAGGCCAGCCGGTTTATTACCCACCTGAAGAAACTGAAAGATCCGCAACAGTCTCTGAGTAATTTCTTGCAAAACGTAACAGCCCTGGAAGAAAAACTAGGGCCTATTTTGTTTCAGTTGCCGCCGCGCTGGCACTGCGACTTACCCCGTTTAAAACAATTTTTACAGGCCCTGCCCACCGGCTTTTTATACACCTTTGAGTTTCGCGACCATACCTGGTACCAGGAGCCGGTTTATGATTTGCTCCGGCAATACCAGGCAGCCTTTTGCATTTACGACCTGGAGCAACACCAATCGCCGGTAGTTATTACTGCTAATTTTGTTTACGTGCGGTTACATGGCCCCACGGGCAAATACAACGGCAGTTACTCCGACGAAACCCTGCAAAATTGGGCAACTTTGGCGGTTAACTGGGCGCAAGGCGGTAAAGCTGTGTATATTTATTTCGATAACGATATTGGTGGCCATGCCGTGGTAGATGCCCAACGCCTACAGGTTATGCTAAACCAATTATAGGTGCCGGAAAACAGGTAATATTTTTGACTTCATAGCAAAAGCTGATATAAGGCACCCTGCATAATATTCGTGAACCATCTCCGGCCGGGAATCAACCCTTCCGCCCTGCGGGCACCTTCTCTAAACTAGGGAAGGAGTTGCGGTAACGCAGCTTCAGTAGCGAACCTAATGTAGGCGCTTAGCTAATAAATTTCCTCATATAAAGTTCAAGGCAGAATACTGGTAGCTACTGCAAGTATTGCAGTCGGTGAAGTGAAGACCTTTTGGAAGATTCTCTTCTGGAAGATTCTCTTCTGGAAGATTCTCTTCTTGGATTCCGGTGCTTTAGCATTGCGACGGAGGAGCAAAGGAAGATTAGACCGTCTGAACGCACTGACAGGGCCAAGTGGCCGGGAGCTGAGTTAGGCAAATGCATACTGTTAGCACCACCGCCTCGCAAGATAAAATCTGGCAAATATTCCCTAGTATTCAGAACTAAAGAAATATACGATACCAGACTGAAATTAAAAGACGTATAGTTATAGAGAGATTAGTTAATTATAACCAGGCTTATTAAACCGTTTGCCAGGGAGTTACTGTAAACGAACCGGCACCAGCTAGCTGCACATAATAAAGCTTATCAAAACCTTCGGTTAGTTGGGGTATTTCCAGTCGCTTGCGGGTACCCCAAATACCTTTTTCCGGCACTAGGGCTTTACCCGTACGGCCCTGGTTGCGCAGCAAGGCCGCCGGTACATTAGAATTAAAGTAATAGCCAATTATTTCGTAGCTGGCTGCGCGGGCCTGGGAAATATATTTAGCTCTTTCCAGTGCGGTTGGGTTGGTATTATCTACTACAAAGCGTTGGCGCGTTTGCAAACAAGCCGTTAGAAATACCTGCTCCCGGAAACGCGTACGTAACAAATCCAGGCTAATGCGAACATGCGTGGCCATAAAATATTGCTGGTAAAAAGTTGTTTTGCCCGTTGCCTGAATCCCACAAAAAATGATGGCCTGCATTATTTATAGTTATGGCGAATATTATTTGCTCGGCGGTTATAATATTTAAATTACACCGTTACTGTTTTAATTTTATATACCTCTAAACATAACGCTCTAATAAAAAACAGAACAGCCACCTTAATCCTAATAAATATTGCCCACGGCAGCAATGTTTAACTCAAAAATTATAACAAAATTATTCAGGTTATTTGCTTCTGGAGGCACCAGGTAGTCATGCAACGGAGATTTTGCACATTGGTGGTTTTAAGAGGCTCAAATAATCTTCCGTTAAGCGCTTGGGTATAATGGTGCAAAGTTTGTTCATCAACCAAAAACCTTTGGGAGCCATCGGGGAGTAAGTAGCGGCCATTGCCCAGGGGCTGTACCAGGTGCGCTAGCCCAATAGAAGAAGCTAACCGCACAAACAAAAAGCCACCGGGTTTTAGTACCCGCCAAAGAGAATGGAGCATCTGCTCAAAGTGCGGCGGATTTTGCGCAAAATGCAACACCGCACTGGCTATTACCAAATCAAAGCTAGCCTCCGGAAAATCCATGTTTTCGATAGCCCTTACCCTAAAGTTCTGGGCCGGCAAATTAGGGGCTAATTGCGCTGCTAATTGCTGCACCGCGGCAACCGCCATGTTATCAGAGTCGGTGGCAAAAACATTTAAACCTTGACGCAGAAAATAAACCAAATTACGCCCATTACCACAACCGGCATCTAATATGGTGCTGCAATCTGCAAAGCGCCCTTTCAGCAATTGGTCGAACAGGTAAATATCTATACCGCCGAAAGTTTCCTGTAAACTGTTTTCTGTTCCAATCATTCTTCCTCCGGTAAGCTAAAGTAAACCTACTTTGTTTTCTTTTTTAAAGGCCGACTTAAAAATTATTTACTTCGCCACCCGGTTAAAAACAAATAAATCTTTAAACACCCATTTGCCGTTTTGCTGGTTGCCCCGGGCAATTACAAACTGATTAGGAGAACGCTTTTCGTAGAGAATGCGTAAATCTTCGCCTTCTTTCTGAAAAACCGCCCGGTCTTTGCTAGCTTCAATAAAATTATACCGGTCTTGTTTATCTTTTTCTTCTACGCCCACCAACCCCGGTGTAAAATGCTTTACCAAAGAGGTTAAACCTTTGTCGGATACTTCGTAAGCCAATATTTCGTACATGCTTACTTTATTATCTTTCATCATGCGCATCATGCCTACCATGTTGTCGCCGTTGGCGGCCATCCAATAGCCTTCTACGTTCCGGCCATCGTTGGTGGCTTTCCAGTGACCTTCTATAAAGCGCATATCGGCGAGGCTGCCTTTGGATTGGGCTTGCGCCGCCGAGAATAAACTAGTACCCAGCAGGCACAAAAAAGAGAAGAAAATATTACGACTAACCAAAGTAAATGAGTGGCGCATGGGGTTTGTTTTAAATAAAAAGCTGTTATAATTGATTTAAGAGGTTAATTTAAAAATAAAATAATGCCGGCGTAATATTTTTTAACCAGAAGTTACTTTACGCTATTTTAACCCGCTGCCCGCTGCTGGCCGATTTATAAATAGCCTGCACAATCCGGATGTCGCGTAAGCCTTCTTCACCGGGCACCAGTAAAGGTTTATTTTGCATAATGGCCAAAGCATCATCGTCCATTTGGTTTGCTTGTTGCCAGGGCAATTGGTAAGGATGGTTTATTTCGCCTAATGGACTGCTGCCTTTTACCCCGGCATAAGCAGAGTAAGGCGCCATTTTTATTTCGCCTTTCTGGCAGGTAATATTTAAAAAATTAGTGTTTTCGCCAAAGCTGGTTTTAATATCGGCCATTACGCCGCCTGGAAACTCTAAAGTAGCTACCGTGGTTTCGTCGAGGCCATTTTTATAAATTTCGGGCCGGGTAGTAGAGGTTTTCGCCGATACAATGGCAACCGGCTCCATACCGGCTCCTAATCGGGCACCCTGAATGGCATACACGCCCATGTCGTAGAGCACGCCGCCACCCATTTCTTTTTTCTGCTTCCAATGGTCAGTGCGGCCCTCGCGGTAGCCGGCAGCGCAGTTTACTTTTTGTACGTTGCCCAACAGTTTCTTCTGCACAATGCGGCAGTATTCCTGGGTATTAGGCTCGTGTTGTAATCGGTAACCAATGGCCAAGGTCTTCTTGTTTTTGCGGCAGGCATCTATCATGGCCTGGCACTCCTGCACGGTTATAGCCATGGGTTTTTCGCACCACACGTGTTTACCCGCGTTGGCAGCCCGCACCACGTACTCCCGGTGCATAGAGGGCGGCAACACTACGTACACCACATCTATATCGGGGTTATTGGCTATTTGGTCAAAATTGCTGTAGTTGTAAATATTTTTATCCGGAATGTTGTACTTCTTTTTCCAGGCTTCGGCTTTGCTGGGCGTGCCGGTTACAATTCCCGCCAGGTAGCAGTTTTTAGTCTGCCGCAGAGCCGGAGCCAGTAAATCGGTGCTGTAGTAGCCTAAACCTACTAAAGCCACCCCTAAGCGCGTTTTTTGGGGTGCGGTGGCGGCCAGTAAGGTGTTGGGCGAGAACAAAGCGGCAGCACTACCTAAAGCCAGGGTTTTCAGAACATCGCGGCGGGAATTAAAAGTCATAGTTGCTTAAGATTGATGGGTTATAGCCAGATTTTAGATTCAGTATTGTAATATAAAGCTTAAATAATAAAAAGGTATTACGCACGATAAATCCGGAGGATTCTAAAGCTTACTTTAAAAATTTAAGTTTTGAAATTTCTTCTCAAAATAATGAATAAAAGGAGTTCTCTTTTTACATAATTGCCAAATATTTTTCAGGTCGGTTTACCCGGTAACTGTTAGCAAACTCCTTTAACATATCCAATATAGATTATTTAAATTACCTCGGAAACGGATAATAGCATTATTTAATTAATATTGTGATTAAATTTTGCTTTTCTAATAAATTTTTGTATATTTATTAGAGAGACATTTAGCGGATACACTGGGTGATCTTTTACGCCAACTTCTTGAAAGACGGCTTTCTTACAATCTTTATGGGGTTAATTGCAAAGGGTTAATCTCTGATAGTCAGGACATTATATTTAAGCATAAAGCTTCTTTTACCATAAATAGCTTTTTTTATTTAGGATTCTTTTCCCTTTTCCAAGTAGTTTTTCACCCTTCAAAGCCTTTCTGTTATGAAAACAAAACTAATCTTTCTTACCATGCTGGTATGGGCTATTACTGTACCGTTATTTGCCCAAAATCCATTAATTGGCACCTGGGTGGCCAGAACCGATTCGGTAGAGGAAATTAAGATATTTACGCCTACCCACTTTATGTTTGTTATTAAATCTTTACACGCCGATACTGTTGTAAACGGGGGTGGTGGTACTTATGCCATTAGAGGAAATAAATTAATCGAAAACTTGCAGACGCCGGATTTTACCGAATTTTACGTAAATCAGGAACCTTACAAAAAAATGAAAGCCGAATATAATTTTAGGGTAGAAGGTGATAAGTTTTACCAGAAGGGCGACTTTATTGTATCAGACACGCAAAAACATCCGATAGATCATACTTTTGTAAAAGTAAATACCGCTAAATCCTTTCCCAATAATCCGGCCATTGGCTCCTGGAACCAGCTTTCTTCTACGTACTGGGGGCCCGACGGCAAAAAAGAATCTCATACCCATGCCACGGCTACCCGTTTTCAGATTATTACGCCTACCCACTGGATGCGCACCAGCACCCGAAACAAAAAGCTGGAAAACCGAATGGGCGGTACTTACACCATGGCCGGCGATAAAATATATCCAAACCTAGAATACGCTTCTTTTAAAATAAATAAAGCCGATAAAGTAGAAATTACCCAGCGCGTAACAGGAGATAAAATGTACTGGACTGGTACAATTAAAGACGCAGCCGGCAAGACTTACTTTAACTTTGAAGATGTATTTCAACGGGTAAGCAACAAAACAGCCAGAGTAGCCTCAGTTAAATAGTAGTAATTACTACTATGCTCTATTGCCAACTTTAAAGTGGTACAAAACTGGCTGGGGTGCATAACATAAGAACCTCCCGTTTTAGCGTGAACAGATTATTCACTTAAACGAGAGGTTCTCTATTTTGTCCTGTTTTCAACAAGGATTATCTATAACTAACTCAGGTGCTGTAACCCGTTATATATTGCAGTCGGCTTAACCTTTTAAGCTGCCAATCATATCTTCCGGACGTACCCATTGGGTAAATTGCTCGTCGGTGAGTAAGCCCAGGCTAATGGCCGCCTGGCGCAGGGTAGTACCTTCTTTGTGCGCTGTTTTTGCAATTTTAGCCGCATTTTCGTAACCGATGTGCGGGTTCAGGGCCGTTACCAGCATTAAAGAGTTTTCGAGCTGACGTTTAATAACCTCGTAGTTGGGCTCAATACCTACGGCGCAGTGCTTATCGAAAGAATCGCAAGCATCACCTAATAAGCGGGCGCTCATGAGCAGGTTGTAAATCATAACGGGCTTAAACACGTTCAGCTCAAAGTGGCCGTTCATGCCGCCTACGCTAATGGCTACATCGTTCCCAATTACCTGGGCACACACCATGGTCATGGCTTCGGCTTGCGTTGGATTAACTTTGCCCGGCATAATAGAAGAGCCCGGCTCGTTTTCCGGAATAATTATTTCGCCAATACCGGACCGTGGGCCTGAAGCCAGCAAGCGGATATCGTTGGCAATTTTCATTAAACTAACGGCCAGTTGTTTTAAAGCGCCAGATGTTTCAACAATGGCATCGTGGGCCGCCAACGATTCAAATTTATTTTCGGCGGTGCGCAATGGTAAACCCGAAAATTCGGCAATTTTCTGAGCTACCAGTTCGGCGTAGCCTTGGGGGGTATTTAAACCAGTTCCTACGGCCGAGCCACCCAACGCTAGTTCGCTTAAATGATCCAGAGTATTGCGCAGGGCGCGCATGCCGTGGTCGAGTTGCGATACATAACCCGAAAGCTCCTGGCCCAAGGTTAGCGGCGTAGCATCCATTAAGTGCGTGCGGCCAATTTTTACCACGTTCATGTATTCCTGCGATTTCTGGTGCAGCGTGTCGCGCAGTTTTTGCACCATGGGCAGGGTATGCTCTGCCACAATTTTGTAGCCGGCAATGTGCATGGCCGTCGGGAAAGTATCGTTCGACGATTGCGATTTATTTACATCATCGTTCGGGTGAATTTGTTTTTTCTCGTCGAGTAGATTCCCCCCCAACAACACGTGCGCCCGGTTGGCTACTACTTCGTTCACGTTCATGTTGCTTTGCGTACCCGAACCGGTTTGCCACACCACCAGCGGAAATTCTTCATCGAGTTCACCGGCGGATATTTCGTCGCACACGCGGGCGATAATATCGGCTTTTTCGCGGGGCAGCACACCCAACTCGGTATTGGCATAAGCCGCCGACTTTTTAAGAATGGCAAAGGCCTGAATTACCTCTTTGGGCATTAACTGACCGCCAATGGTAAAATTTTCTTTTGAACGCTGGGTTTGGGCACCCCAATATTTATCGGCCGGTACATTAACCGGTCCCATGGTATCTTTTTCTACGCGGAAATTACTCATAGTAGTGGATGATTTATCGTTTAAAAACCGGCGGCAAAATTAAGGAATAAATTTATAACTGACGTTACGTAAAATTATTTAGCTGATTGCTGTGCTGCTTGTTAACTTCTTAAATTAATAAAGCTATCGTTGCTCATTTAAAAGATTACATCTTTCAAGGCACAGGTGCTAACGGTATGCATTTGCCTAAGTTTGCTCCCGGCCGCGAGGCCCCGTTTGGCCGCTCGGTCTGTTTAAGCTTGTTTTCCTCCTATCATCGGAAGGCCTCGTTCCTCGGTACCACAACCTTAGAAGGCCCTCGCCAGCCAAACTGCTGTAATTTGTTCTTAACTACGGCCTTTCGAGATTTAAGCTATAATTTGATAAATATTCTTACTTCTTCTGAACCTGAATTGCCTTTGGCTTGAGCTAGAAGATTATTTACCATAAAAAAGCCGTTCTGTTAGCAACTAGTTTTGCTAACGGAACGGCCAGGAATATTTGTGTAGCGGCGGTGCTTAAACGTAATTAAGAATAAGCAGTACCAGACCTACCAATAATATCAGTACGCCCAGGGTGTAGAACAGCGAACCTAGAAACGAGCCGAACACGGCTACAATTAAACCAATTAAAATCAGGGCAATGGCGTTGCGGTTAGATACGGGTCCGGCAGCGGCCTGGCTTTGTTCTCCTTTGGCACTTAATTTTTTTACCTGCTTTTGTACTTTATGCAGCACTACTTTTTGCGCCAGAGTTAATTTTTGTTTCTTTTCAACGGTAGGAGCAGCCATACTGGTTTGGGCCAGCGCGGCGGCCATTTGTGGTTGGGCTTTCGCTTTTTTAATAGCCGCTACTTCGGGCAAAACCACTGCTTGCTCCGGGGCGGTACTGGCCGTTAAAATTTCGACATCGGCTACGGTGGGTTCAACAGAAACTTCTTCGGCGGGTGCAGCTACTGCTTTTTTAACGTAAGCGGGCGGCGCCGGGGTAAAAGAAAAATATTGTTTGTTACTGGAGCACGAGCTAAATAATAGGGTCGTGGCTAAAAACAATACGGCAGAGAAAAATAAAGAGGCTGTGTTTGTAATCTTTTTCATAGAGTTCAGACTTGATAAAACAAAGTAAGTACTGATACCCCACATACGCAAAAAAAGATATAGCTGTAATTAGATAAATACAATATTTCCTGGAAACGTTGAATTAATACGTAAATATTGCGGCTCCGGTAACCCCCATGTAATAGGATCGGTAAGAATAAATCTGTAATAATTAAATTTTGGGCAAGCGGCGATATGAAAAAGATCCAAATCCGGCATTGGCGCGCAGGCATTATTTTATCTGCACTTTTTTCAGTTATGGGTGCTTGCCAGCCATCGACTCACGAAAATACCAGTACGCCAGCGCAAAAGGCATCGGTTCAGGCAAGCACCCCGGCATTACTGGTGAGCGAGGGCGAGCAAGGTAAGCCGGTGCGGTTAAAAATACCCAGTTACCCGCTGCGCAACGAGCAAGACCTGGATGTGCTTTTAAACCAGATTGGAAACGCCAAAGTAGTGCTGTTGGGTGAGGCGTCGCACGGCACTTCTGAATATTATACCTGGCGGGCAGCCATCTCTAAACGCTTAATTCAGGAGAAAGGCTTTAATTTTATTTCGGTAGAAGGCGAGTGGGCCGATTCGTATCGGGTAAATAATTTCATTAAAGGCCCGAAAAAAGACAGTGCGGCCGTGGTAAAACTGCTGGCGCAATACAACCGCTGGCCTACCTGGATGTGGGGGAACTACGAAATTGCCGCTTTGGTAAGTTGGCTGAATAACTATAACCAAGACAAACCGGCCGCAAATAAAGTAGGCTTTTTTGGCCTGGACGTGTATTGCCTGTGGGAGTCGATGACCGAAATGATGCCGTATTTACAAAAAGCCGATGCGGCCACCTTGAAAGCGGCGCAGCAAGCGCATAAATGTTTTCAACCGTTTAGTGCCGATGCCCAGCAATACGCGCGGGCCGTGGCCAATGCTTCGGCTAATTGCCGTGCCGAAACCAACCGCTTGCTGCAAGCCATCCGGAAAATGAACAATGGTCAGAAAAGCGAAGCCCAGTTTGTAGCCGAGCAAAATGCGTTGGTAGCCGTAAACGGCGAACGTTATTACCGGGCCATGGGCAGCGGGCAGGAATCCTGGAATATTCGGGATAACCACATGGCCGAAACCCTGCAAAGACTTCTGGAATTTCATGGCCCCCAGGCCAAAGCTATTGTGTGGGAGCATAATACTCACGTAGGCGATGCCCGCTATACCGATATGGCCCGGGAAGGGTTAGTTAATGTGGGCCAGTTAGCCCGGAAAGCTTACGGGCCAGAGAATGTTTTTATTGTGGGTTTTGGTTCTTACCAGGGCTCGGTAATTGCCGCCGGTAGTTGGGGCAATCCCTTGCAGAAAATGGAAGTGCCTGCTGCCTCGGCCGGTAGTTGGGAACAGATTTTACACCAATTAAGCCCCACGGATAAGATAATTTTATCTAAAGATATCCGCGACGAAAAGAACCTAAAAAAACCAGTTGGCCACCGGGCAATAGGCGTAGTTTACAACCCCCAACGCGAGCAGTATAATTACGTACCCTCCATCATGCCGCAACGCTACGATGCTTTCCTGTTTATAGACAGAACACAGGCCTTGCACCCGCTGGGTACGCCGGTTAAAGGCAACGAACCACCCGATTTATATCCCTGGGGTACTTAATTGCGGCCGCTTATCCGTATCCTGCTGGGCATCGGCATGGTTGTTTTTATAACGTAATTTTAAATAAAGCATGCAGCCGTTAATCAGCAGGGCAATGGCATTGGTAATAATAATCGGGAAATCCGATTTAAAAATACCATAAACCAGCCACAGGCCATTTCCGATTACATACAGAATAAACATCCGGACAGAGACGTCCTGCACGTTTTTAGTTTTCCAGGTTTTAACTAATTGGGGAGCGGCCGCCACCGAAGTACATGCCCCCGCTACCAACCCGAGTATTTGAATCATATCCATAGGGCCTTTCTTACGCAGAATAGATTTCTGGTTTGCCGGATTTACCACAGTTTTTTATCAGCATAAACCACATAAATAATATTGCCCATACGGGCAAGTGCCGCCAGAATGGTAAATTTGCCCCGGATAATTAACTAGATGGATTATGGCAGTAGCAACAGATACCCCTAACCTGGCTAAACCCGCAAAATGGCAAATATATTTAGCCTTTGCCGCGGTTTATATCATTTGGGGTTCTACTTATCTGGGTATTCGGTTTACCAACGAGTCTATGCCGCCCCTCCTAATGTCGGGTTCGCGGTTTTTAGTGGCTGGTTTGGGTTTATACCTATATACCCGGCTGGTACAAAAAGCGCCGGTACCTACCTGGCCCAACGTAAAAGCTGCTGCCATTGTGGGCTTTTTACTCATATTAATTGGAAATGGCGGAGTGGCTTACGCCGAACTTACCGTACCATCGGGTATTACAGCTTTGCTTATTTCTACCTCGCCAATTTGGTTTGTGGTGCTGGGTTGGTTATTTTTTGGCAACGCGCGGCCTAATGGGCGGGTAGTTGGCGGTTTAGCGTTGGGACTAGCCGGCATTGTGGCCTTAATTGGGCCGGGGCAATTGGTAGGCCAATCTTTAGATGGGGTAGGTTTAGCGGTTATTATCTGCAGCAACTTAGCCTGGACTATTGGCTCGCTTTATGCATCGGTTTCTAAGAATTTGGCTGCACCTTTGCTGCACACGGCGCTGCAAATGCTTTTGGGCGGGGCTTTTTTAATTTTAGCCTCGGTCTTACGCGGCGAATGGCAAACCTTTCACGTGGAACAGGTTTCGGTAAAAAGCTGGCTGGCCTTTGGTTATTTAATAGTGTTTGGCTCGTTGGTGGCTTATAATGCGTATAGTTGGCTTATTCGGGTGGTGCCACCTAGCCAGGCTTCTACGTACGCCTATGTAAACCCATTGGTAGCCGTAATATTGGGCTGGCTTTTAGCCGATGAAAAAATAAACGCGCAAATGCTGTTAGCCGGCAGCCTTATTCTCCTGGGGGTTATTCTTATTTTACGGGCCCGGACCAAATCCGCCAAACCGGTCGCCGAAAAATCAGCATAAATTTAAGCCCGGGCTAATGGCGGTAAAACTAAACCAAAAGCATTTATTCTGCGCCGGATTTTTGTTTTTGTTCGTATAATTTGCCGCCTGCTTTTACCAATTGCGCTGCCCGGCTGGGTCCGTAGCGGCCTACAACGGTGAAAGTATAGCCTTTAATGTCGTTATAAGATTTAAAAAAGTGTTCTATTTCGGTTAATAACTGCTTATCCAGATCCTTTATATCCTGCAGCGACTGGTGCGTTTTAGAGATAGAAGATACCGCCAGCAAACGATCGTTCCGGACAGTATTACCTTCTTCGGTTTGTTCGGCGGCAATTACACCAATCAGGCGGGCAGGTACCAATACACCGGGGTAAGCGGGTTCGTCCATCAAAAGCAACACATCTAAAGGGTCGCCGTCTTCGCCGTGGGTACTGGGCAAAAAGCCAAAATCGTACGGGAAACTGGCGCCCGCCGGCAGCACCCCTTTTAACCTATAGAGTTGTAGTTGCTCGTCGTAAGAATATTTATTCCGGCTGCCTTTGGGTGTTTCAATAATTACGTTGTAATCGCCGGTTTCGGCATCTATAAAAGGTAAGTTTTCTACGGATGTTTTCATGTAATATTTAAGCTGGGGTTAGGTAAACCAGTTGGCGGCCTATGCTGCCTCCTTACGATTCCAACTAGTCATTTCTAAACGGCAATGCCAGTGGCCGGGGTTACATTTTATTCGCATTTGGTTAAATTGTCTTTAACCCGTTAGCTGCTACAGAAAATATTCCCGTCAATATATAAACCTCAGCTTAATCCGGCTTCCTCTTACCAGAACGATATACCCCCAAAGGGCGTAAAACTTTTAAGCGCAAAAAGCTGGTAATCTAAATAAATGAATAACGGCAGTACTACCAGCTTAGCCTGCTCATTTAGTAACCCAGCAGGAGCCAAAAAATTGAATAAACAACAGGATAAATATTAAATCAGAAAAGATTATATACCATGAACAATCAGCAACGCAATAATATTTGGCTGGCCTTGGCTGGTGCCGGTGCTTTTTTAGGCTACCGGGCCGTATCGCGCCACCTGCAAGCTTATAATTTTAAAGATAAAGTAGTTTTAATTACCGGCGGTTCGCGCGGCTTAGGCCTGGTAATGGCCCGCCAGTTTGCGGAGGCCGGGGCCCGGCTGGCCTTATGTGCCCGCGATGCCGAAGAACTGGAAGCAGCCTGGCAGGAATTAAAAAACGACGGTGCCAAGGTCTTGGCCATTCCTTGCGATGTACGCCACGAGGCCGCCGTAAATAGTTTGGTACAGCAAGTAGAAAGCCATTATGGCCGCATAGATGTATTAATTAACAATGCCGGTGTTATCCAGGCGGGGCCCTTGGAAAACCTGAGTTTAGAAGATTTCCGGTCAGCGATGGATATTCATTACTGGGGGCCGCTGTACACCACGCTGGCGGTATTGCCCGGCATGAAACAACGCCAGGAAGGCCGGATTGTAAATATTGCTTCTATTGGGGGTAAAGTAAGTATACCGCACATGCTTCCTTACAGCGGCAGCAAATTTGCCTTGGTGGGCTTGTCGGAAGGGTTGCGGGCCGAGTTAAAGCAGCACAATATCTCCGTTACTACCATAAACCCGTGGCTCATGCGCACCGGCAGCACCGGTCATGGCATTGTAAAAGGACAAGCCGAAAAAGAATACGCCTGGTTTGCGACGCTCGATGCTTTGCCGCTGGTATCGATGAGTGCCGAAAAATCGGCCCGTAAAATATTAGATGCCATCCGCTACGGCGAAGCCGAATTAACGCTCTCGGTGTACGGCAAGCTGGCTTCGCTGGTCCACGGCTTATCCCCGGGCTTTATGACCGAATATTTTAGTTTAATTAACCAGATTTTACCCGGCCCAGGCTCCAACGAAGCCCGCACCGGCGACGAAAGCAAATCGGAACTGGTACCCGATTGGGCCCAAGCCATACAAGATAAAAATGCAGCTAAAAATAATGAGTAAGCTGGTGCCGCACGGAATTAAAAATTAGGAATGATGCATTAGAAATTATTATTTAAAAGACTAATTTTAGTATACCGGTTGGATGAGTTCTCTAAAAATTAATTTTTTTGAGTACTAGTGTGCCCTATTTTAATATGGGGGATCTGTTTAAATTTAGCTTAAACCATCCAAATAAGTTATTCCGGAACAGAAAGTTTATTCCTCCTTCCTAACTTAAACCTGCGCCAAGCTGTACGGGAACTTAATTAAAAGCAAAAACCAGCATCAGCAGCAATACGGGCCACGCTAGCCAGAACCAGAACATAATTTGGGGTTTATACTTACGGGGTAGGGCCGAGGTAAGCAACAGCATAGCCGCAATAATCACTCCAATGTAAAGCAAAACAAAATAAATAAAGCTGTTCCAGTTGTTAACAATAATGGCTTCACGCTCATCGGGGTTCTTTTCTACCTGGTCGAAGAGCAAATAGGAAAGTATATAATATAGGGCCACTTCAAAGCCAACAAAATAAATAAAGGCCAGAATTTTATCGGTTGGGCCCGAAGCTGGTTTGCCCATGGGGTGCTTTGGTGTTGGTAAGTTACTTAATTAACAAAGTAACAGATTCTGCAAGTAAAAACAGCCGGCTGCAGCCACAACTGGCTGTTTTTATTTTATGCAGCAAAGAATATTCTTTTATTAGCTGCTTTACAGGTTAAATTTATTATTTGCCAGAATCTGATACCCGTAGCGCGTAACTTAGACCAATACAGCAGAAGTTTATAGGTACAATCGCTTTTAAAAAGAATATATTCCAGTATAATTGTATTTCCGGCACTTCTATAAAACTACTTTATCGGCTATGCTAAAAAAATACCTGTTTTATTCTTTTACTTTTTGCTGTTTATTAAGCCTGTTGGTTAGCCCGGCCCTGGCCCAGCGCCAAGCCGATAAAAAAGACTGGCAACCGTTATTCAACGGTAAAGATTTATCGGGTTGGGATATAAAGATTGCCGGCCACGAACTAAACGACAATTACAAAAACACTTTCCGGTACGAGGACGGCATGGTGCGGGTGGCTTATGATCAGTACCAGAACTTCGATAATAAATACGGGCACATGTATTACCGGCAGCCATACTCCCATTATATTCTGCGTTTCGAATATCGCTTTACCGGAGACCAAACACCCGGCGGCGCCAGCTGGAATGTGCGCAACAGTGGGGTAATGTACCATTCGCAATCGGCGCAAAGTCTTACTTTAAACCAGGAATTCCCGGTGTCGCTGGAGTACCAAACCTTGGGCGGGCTGGGTTCCGGCGAACGCCACACGGGTAATTTGTGTACGCCTGGCACCATTGTGCACACCAACGGCCGTCTAAACCCCAACCACTGCATCGATTCTAATTCTAAAACCTACCACGGCGATGATTGGGTAAAAGCCGAAATTATTGTGCTGGGCGATTCTATTATTAAACACCTGGTAAATGGCGATACCGTTTTTACGTTTACCAAACCCCAGGTTGGCGAAACTTACTGGGCCCAGGGCCGGGAAGATGCCTACACCAAAGAGTGGAAAAGCAAAAACGGCATGGCCTTAAAAGAAGGTTATATTGCCTTACAAGCCGAAAGCCACCCAATTGATTTTAGAAACGTAGAAATCCTGAACCTAAAAGGTTGCACCGACCCCAAGGCCAAAGGTTACAAATCGTATTATGTGGTGTCGGATAACCAGCCGTGCCAATACAGCTTTTGGGGAAAGCTAAAACGCATATTCTAACCCATTAAAAAAAGTATTACGGCCTTCCGTCGTAAGTTGCCCAGTTTCTCGTTGACACGCTAGCCGCTGAGCGCTAATATTTAATGGGTTTGGGGCTCCAGAAATAAGTCCAGGGTAATCTGGTCGGCGAGTAATTTGCCTTTATCGGTTAGGTACAACACCTGGTCTTTGATAAAAATATATTCTTTCCGGAGCAGTTCGGCTAAATAGGTTGCTTGTTGGGTTTCCAAATCGATGCCAAATTGTTTTTGCAGTCGCTTGAGGTCGCAGCCCCAGATGGTACGCAGACTCGTGAGCAAATATTCGTTGGCCTGGTCTATAGCCGTAAGCTCTTCGCGTTCAAAAGCTAGTTTGTTTTGCATAAGGGCCGTTAAATACTGCGCATTGTTGGCCACGTTGTACTGCCGGGAATAACCGTTAAAAGAGTGGGCGCTGGGGCCCAGCCCCAAATAATGTACCCCGCGCCAATAATTGCTGTTGTGCTTCGATTCGTAACCGGGCCGGCAAAAATTAGAAATTTCGTATTGGGTAAAGCCGTGTGCCTGCATCTGGGATACCAATATTTCAAACTGTTCGGCTACAAACTCATCTTCGCTGGGTTTAAAAGTACCTTTCTTCGTCCAGCGGCCCAAAGCCGTTTTTTCTTCAATGGTAAGGGCATAACACGATACATGCTGCACCTGTAAGCTAAATAATTTCTCCAGATCGGTAAGCCACAATTGGTGAGAGGGGGCCGGTATGCCGTAAATCAGGTCGGTGGTAATGTTGGTAAAACCGGCGTCCTGCGCATAAAGCACCGATTGATAGGCTTCCTGGGCATTGTGCGCCCGGTTCATGCGCCGCAAATGTTCTTCCTGAAACGACTGAATACCAATACTCAAACGGTTTACCGGCGAAGCCGTTAGTTCCTGCAACTTAACCCGGCTTAAATCGTCGGGGTTGGCTTCCAGGGTTACTTCGGCATCGGGCGCAATAGAAAAGGATTGGTGCAAAGCGGTAAATAGCTGGTCCAATTCTTTTTGGCTCAACAAAGAAGGCGTACCGCCACCAAAATAGATGGTGTTAATGGTTTGGTTCGCCAAATAATTTTGTTGCAAAGCTATTTCCTGGCAAATAGCCTCTACCACGGGGGCCTTTTGCCGCAACGATGTGCTAAAATGGAAATCGCAGTAATGGCAAGCCTGCTTGCAAAAAGGAATATGAATATAAATACCGGCCACAAATAAATTTACGCGTTGTTTTTCTGAATAAATGCATGCTGGCAATTCTTGGTTAAACCCCGAACCCCAGGACTAAGGTAGAAACAAATATCAGCACCCTTTCTGTTCAGTTAATAAATAATGTTTTACCGGTAGTTATTGGCGCTTGTAAATTGGGTTCTGTACACTGAAGATTTAGAACAACCAGTGGTGTATAAAAGCCCGAAAATATGAAGGTCCGAAGCTCCGCTGTGTCCGCCAGAGTCTACTACTCCTATACTCCACCTTAGAAAAGCAATATTATCTTGCCTGCTCTGTACCGGCTAACCTGTTACCCGCTGGTGCGTACTTTATAACTTAATTAAACAGTCATTAACATGTATAAACCCATCGGACCGAAAGCCCACGGCGCTATTGATTACGGTTTTGTAACCTTGCAAGTGCTGGCTCCTACCTTATTCAATTTGCAAGGCCCGGCCCGTACGCTTTGCTACGCCTTTGCTGGTACCCAAGGTCTCATCGACACCTTCACCGATCATCCACTGGGCCTGAAACCCATTATTCCGCTGAAGGTACACGGGCAACTCGAAACGCCTTTTGTTCCCGCCCTGGTTCTACTGCCCCTGGTTACCGGTGCCCTTAAGCAACGCAATGCCCGCTGGTATTTTTTATCTTTCTTTGGGATTGCCCTAACCAATTATTTGCTCAGCGATTATAAGGCGTACGAAAGAAAAAAGTAGGCGGTAAAAAGTTAAATAAATCTCCGCCACTTATGGCATATTTTTGCTCAATCTGGTTATTGGTTATGCGTAAAGTTAGCGTAGCGCGCTACGCACAATAGGTAGTGCAACGCGCTACGCACAACAGGAACTTTAGTAAAAATATCTTATCGCGAGCGGGACGCTCGTGATTTCTTCCTCCGGCCTCTGGCCGTTGTAGCTATTTATTATATAATTTGGCAGATGGATAATATAGGCCAGAGGCCTTAGGAATAAGAGACACGAGGCGGAGCCTCGCGCCAGGTGGTTCCCAGTTTACGTTATAACAGCAATACTTTTAAGGGGCTTAGCGGATTAGCACTGCTGTAAATATAATCCTGCGGCTCATTTACCAAACCACCCTGTACCGGGTTCTGGTGAATGTAGGCTACTTTCTGGTTAATTAAATTATTGCTGGTTAAATCAATGGGATGGTTGTGGTGCTGCCAGAATTGATTTTGGGTATTGGGCTTATTTCTGGCAAAATGCCGGAATAAAAACAACAGCCAATCTTTGCGGCTTTCCTGCGGATTATCGGTAATTAGTTGCAATAGTTGTTTGGCGGTGTAGCTTTTAAAATCGCGCAAAATATGGTTCAGCAATCCGGTTTCGGCGGCGGCAACCAAATGTACGTGGCTGCTCATAATGCAGTAAGCGTAGAGTTGCAAGCCTTTCTTTTCCTGGCAATATTTTAAATTTTGTACCAGACAGTCGCAATATTCGCGGCGGGTAAATACATCTATCCAGCCTACTACAGTAAGCGTTACAAAAAACAAACCACCTTCATACGTTTTATACCGCCTCGACATAATACCGCCTTATACGGCACTTCCCTAAAAGTTAGCTATTCCTCCCAACCAAAACCTATCGCGAGCGTCCCGCTCGTGATT
>NZ_JBMQUD010000033.1:0-31297 GCF_057359045.1 Adhaeribacter sp. | reverse complement strand
CCTCTAACACCTGCTGTCACGCGTTTTCTGTGCCCAGCCATCGAAGATAAACATTGTTCGAGGGGGGATAGCGTTCGGGAAGATTTCTTCAGGGGGGTAAGTCCCTATTTTAGGATAGAAAAAATTGAGACTAATTTCATTTGGTTATTACTTCCACTATCATGAAATGGAACTGTGGTAAACTTGTCGCGCTAGAGAAGTATGCGGGAATAAATTATTCTACTTCTGCTTTTCCGGAGCCACTCACTTGGAGTGAGCTTCCCCAGCGCGTCAGACAGTCTTCTGATATTTTATTCTTCTACCCTGATAGGTGTTAGCTACCGAACTTAATCCAGTAAAAAAACAAGTAAGTTTCCCATACTGCCCAGCAATATCGGCCATCAAAGCGCTTAATATAAGCATTATTTTATTATTCCGGTTCTTTAAGTTACTTTACATCTAATGCTTTTATGCCGTTGTATGGCATCTTGTAACGGTAGCGAATTGCCTAACTAAATTCTAATCTTCTGTATTCAGGCCTACTTTATTTCCCTGAATTAATTTAATATTTTGACCTCAATAATTCTTTGGTAAGTTTTAAGGTATAATATTATTTGTCTACCATCAAACTAGCTTCGTTTTAGGGGTACTTACCTAAAATACTTAGGTTTATAAGCACCTTATTATGGTTTTATACCGCACCTTATAAAGGACAGCATCAAAGCCAAATAATCTTGCTGCCATGGCCAAAATATAGCAAAGACAAACTTTGAATATCGCTTTTCTTGTAAATTAATTCAAAAAAATCCATTCAGGACAGTACAGGACAGATAAACCAAAGCCTACCCTTATTTTTATTTTTTAACCAGTTAACAGCATTTCTGCCTTAAATAATGTAAGCCCGAGCTATCCAGGCCAAAAATGTACACTCTGCGTGTGAAGGTGCAGTTGTATTTATAAACTTTAACTAAAACATGGCTATTATAAATTTTAGCTACGCGGTGTACGGGGTATGATAATCAAATATTCTTTTTTATTAAGCTCTTAAAATTTATCAAACACTATGACATTATCTTTTAGGTCAGAACTTTTGGTCATATTAACAGGGATATTATTGCAGATGATTTCCTGTACGACCAAACCTGATACTAATAGCAGCAGTTCCTCTGCTAGCCGCACTGCTGCCTTAAGTTTGGAAAATGATTTTCTCACACCTCCCGACTCGGTGAAACCAAGCATTTACTGGTATTGGATGAGCGATAATATTTCGAAGGAAGGCGTAATACGTGACTTAGAGGCGATGGCTAAAATTGGTATAGGTAGAGCCTTTATCGGAAATATTGGCTATGCGAAAGAAGAAGTACCGTATGGCAATGTGAAGCTTTTTTCGGAAGATTGGTGGAACATTACCGAAGAGGCCATCAAGAAAGCTTCTGCGGTAGGCATTGATATTGGAATGTTTAACAGCCCAGGGTGGAGCCAATCAGGAGGGCCTTGGATAAAGCCAAACCAGGCAATGCGTTACCTGGCGTCCTCTGAGCTGCGCCTAAAAGGGCCTCAGAATTATTCCGGAAAATTAACTACTCCGGAAAATAACTTTCAGAATGTGGTGGTACTTGCCTTTCCTAGTCCTGCGTTGGATGCCCAAACCATAGCAGCGTATAATCCTAAAATCAGCGCCACTCCTGTTATTAATAATGTTAAAAATTTAACAGATGGTAAAATAGAAACGGAAGCCCTATTTCCGGCGGGAGTTACGCAAGCTTTAACTATTGATGTAGCAGTTGAAAACCATTTTACGGCCCGAAGCCTGGTGTTGTATCCGGCTACCAAACCTTTCAGCGCTAATGTGGAGTTACAGGTAAGCGAAGGAGCTAAATATCGCACCATAAAGAAGTTTGAACTGAACCGCAGTAACCCCATGCTCAGTGTAGGATTTAAGCCTTACGGACCGGTAGCCGTTTCTTTTCCGGCTACCCAAGGCAATAAATTCCGGCTTACCTTCTCAAATATAAATGGCAATGGCGGCTTGGCCGAAATAAATCTTTCTGGGGCGCCGCGGGTGGAACGATATATTGAAAAGCAATTAGCCAAGATGTTTCAGACACCGCTTCCGCTATGGCACGAATACCAGTGGCCCGTACAGCCAGAGCCAAAGGATAAAACGCTTACTATAGCGCCAGCCAAAGTAATTAATATTTCCGAACATCTGGCTGCCGATGGCACCCTAAACTGGCGCGTTCCTGACGGCAATTGGGTAGTGGTACGCTACGGCATGGTACCCACCGGCGTAACCAACGCACCCGCTTCGCCGGAGGGCATTGGGCTGGAAGTAGATAAGATGAGCACCCGGGCAGTTGAAGATCACTTTAGTCAATTTATAGGCAAAGTACTTAATCGGATGCCCGCAGCAGACCGCAAAGCTTTGAAATGGGTAGTGGCTGATAGCTACGAAACCGGCTCCCAAAACTGGACGGACAACTTTGCCGAAGCGTTCAAAAAACAATATGGCTATGATCCGCTCCCGTGGTTGCCGGTTCTTACCGGTCGTATAGTGGGCACGGCCGATCAATCAGATCGTTTTTTGTGGGATATGCGCCGTTTAATAGCCGATGACGTGGCTTATAAATATGTAGGCGGCTTACGCGCAGCCAGTAATAAACATGGCCTGAAAGTATGGCTGGAGAACTATGGGCACTGGGGCTTTCCGGGTGAGTTTCTGCAATATGGGGGCCAGTCTGATGAAGTGGCCGGAGAGTTTTGGAATGAAGGAGATTTAGGTAGTGTAGAAAACAGGGCGGCTTCCTCTTCTGCTCATATTTATGGCAAAACTAAAGTTTCTTCGGAGTCTTTTACGGCTGGTGGCCAAGCCTATGTAAGGTACCCGGCGCTGCTTAAAAAACGTGGCGACTGGTCTTTTACCGAAGGAATAAATAATACCTTGCTTCATGTATTTATTACCCAACCCTATGAAGACAGAAATCCGGGGGTAAATGCGGGTTTCGGAACAGAATTTAACCGCAAGAATACCTGGTTTGAGCAGTCTAAAATGTTTGTCGACTACCTGCGCAGATGTAACTTTATGTTACAACAAGGCAAACCAGTTAATGATGTTGCCTACTTTATTGGCGAAGATGCGCCCAAAATGACCGGCACCCGTAATCCAGAAATTCCGCAAGGTTATTCCTACGACTACATAAACAGCGAAGTAATCCGGGATAGGCTTTCGGTGAAGGATGGCAAGCTGGTATTGCCCGATGGCATGTCGTACCGCCTACTGGTACTGCCCCAATTGGAAACCATGCGGCCGGAGTTGCTCCGTAAAATACGCGATTTGGTAGCAGCAGGTGCCACTATCCTGGGTCCGGCCCCGTTACGCTCGCCAAGCCTGAAAAATTACCCGGCGGCAGACAATGAAGTAAAGAAGCTGGCGGCTGAACTCTGGGGAAAGGTAGACGGTAAAACTGTAAAATCCAGCAAATTTGGTGAAGGCATGGTGCTCTCGGGCCTGGATTTGCAAAGCGCCCTGGACCTGCAACAGCTAGCGCCTGACTTTAAAGTAGAAGAAAATAAACCTGTTCTTTACGCCCACCGGACCACACCCACCGCCGAAATATACTTTGTAACCAACCAAAGCGAACAACCGGTTGCTATCTCGCCGGCTTTTCGGGTTACAGACAAACAGCCCGAGTTTTGGGACCCCGTAACAGGTACTTTGCGGGCATTGCCTGTATTTATGCAAAAAAATAACAGCATTGCGGTGCCACTAAAACTGGAACCTTACCAGAGCGGGTTTGTCGTTTTTAGAAGAGCCGCTTCGCAATCGTCATCGGCGGTTACGGCCGACAATTTTCCGGAGGCTCGTCTTTTAAATAAAGTAGATGGCCCCTGGCAAGTTACTTTTGAAGCGAACCGACGTGGGCCCGCGCAGCCGGTTAAATTCGAAATATTAATGGATTGGTCGAAACATCCTGATGATAAAATAAAATATTATTCCGGTACAGCAGTTTACCGCAATACTTTTAAACCAGGTAAAATAGAAAAAGGGCAGCGGGTATATTTAGATGTAGGTGAGGTAAAAGCCATGGCAAAAGTAAAAGTAAATAATGTAGCCGTGGGAGGCGTCTGGACAGCGCCTTGGCGGGTAGATATTACAGAGGTAGTAAAAGCCGGGGAGAATACGCTGGAAATAGAAGTGGTAAACACTTGGGTAAACCGGTTGATAGGCGATAGTAAGCTTTCTGCCCATGAGCGAAAAACCTGGTCTAATGTTAATCCTTACACCCCTGCAAGTCCGCTGGAACCATCTGGTTTAATGGGGCCGGTAACGGTAAAAACAATAAAATATGCAACGCCTGTTATTGCCCAAGTCCAAAACAATTAAAATAACCAGCAAAATTATCGCTGCTAATATCTATTGTTTCAGGCAGACTCAGAGATTACTTCTGCGAAATAATTCAAACAGGTCTGTTGAATGCCTGCCCAATACCTGATTAATTATTCTACTCAAGCTACTTTTATATTAAATATTTATACGAATAAAGAATGCATGAAACAGCTATTAAAATATTCTATCCTTAAAAAAAGACTGATCTTATGCCTTTTGTTATTAGTGGGGGCAAACGAAATATTGCGGGCCCAGCAGCTTCCGCCAGTATTTGATAGCGCCCGCAACAAAGAAGCCCAGTCCGATGCCCGCGTCAGAAAGTACCTGTCGCCAACCAAAATTTTGTGGCAGACAGAGAACGCGTCGGCTAATATTATTAATGCCGACCGCCTCTTAAAACCCGGAAACGGGCAGGCCGATCTTTCTAATAAAAACCTGTGCGTACTCAAAAGCAATAATAATGTAAAGCCGGGTATTTTATTGGATTTTGGTAAAGAATTGCATGGTGGCCTGCAATTGGTAACCGGCATGTGGGCGGGGAATAAACCAATTAAAATACGCGTACGTTTTGGCGAGTCGGCCAGTGAAGCTATGTCTGATTGTGGCGGAGAGACAGGTGCCACCAACGACCATGCCATGCGCGACTTTATTATGGAGGTGCCCTGGTTAGGGAAACTGGAAGTAGGAAATACAGGATTCCGGTTTGTACGCATAGACCTGGTAGACAGCAATGTAGAACTACTGTTAAAAGAGGTTCGGGCCATTTTTATCTACCGGGATATTCCTTATTTGGGCTCCTTT
Organism: Adhaeribacter sp.; assembly: GCF_057359045.1. Classification (NCBI taxonomy): domain Bacteria; kingdom Pseudomonadati; phylum Bacteroidota; class Cytophagia; order Cytophagales; family Hymenobacteraceae; genus Adhaeribacter; species Adhaeribacter sp. The sequence goes on along the minus strand of NZ_JBMQUD010000033.1, from coordinate 26,130 downwards.
AAAAGCAATGATGCCCTCCTGAATAAAATTTGGGAGACCGGCGCTTATACCGTGCATTTAAACATGCAGGATTACCTCTGGGACGGTATTAAACGCGACCGCTTGGTATGGGTAGGCGATTTGCACCCGGAAGTCTCCACCATCTCCGCCGTATTTGGGTATAACGAGGTAGTACCTAAAAGCTTGGATCTCTCCCGTGATATTACGCCTGTTCCGGAATATATGAATGGCATGGTATCTTATTCTATGTGGTGGATATTGCTGCAGCGCGACTGGTACCTACAAACCGGAAACCTGGATTATTTAAAACAGCAAAAAGAATATTTAGTAAAATTGCTGGAACATTATGCCCAAAAAGTTGGAGCAGATAATAAAGAAAACCTGCATGATGGCACCCGTTTCCTGGACTGGCCGTCCAGTGAAAACCAAAAAGGTATTCATGCCGGGCTTCACGCCTTGCTGGTAATGACTTTGGATGCAGGCGCCGAAATGTGCCGCGTTTTAAATGACCCGGCAACCGCAAATAAATGTGAGCAAGCGGTAACACGTCTGAGAAAATATGTGCCTGACCCCAATGGGTCTAAACAGGCAGCGGCTTTGCTGGCCTTATCTGGTTTAGTACCTGCCGAACAAGCTAACAAACAGGTGCTTGCCGTTGGTGGCGCAAAAGATTATTCAACTTTTTATGGCTATTACATGCTGCAGGCCAAAGCAAAGGCAAACGATTACCAGGGGGCAATAAATGATATTAGAAATTATTGGGGAGCTATGCTTAATTTAGGGGCAACCACATTTTGGGAAGATTTTAATCTGGCCTGGCTGCCCAATGCTTCGCGTATCGATGAATTAGTGCCTGCCGGTAAAAAAGATATTCATGGCGATTACGGCGCTTATTGTTACGTAGGCCACCGCCATAGTTTGTGTCATGGTTGGGCTTCCGGTCCAACGCCTTGGCTAACAGAACATGTGCTGGGAATAAAGGTGCTGGAACCAGGCTGTAAGGTTATTCAAATAGATCCGCATTTAGGCGATTTAGAATTTGCAGAGGGTACTTTCCCTACGCCACAGGGTTTATTAAAAGTAAAACACACCAGGCAGGCAAACGGAAAAGTAAAATCTGAAATAGACGCACCAAAAGGGGTTAAAATAGTGAGAGGAAACGCTCAGAATAAGTCCAGAACTTAAACCGATTAACAACAAACAATAAGTCTATCCTTTATAAAATCAGATACTTAGCAATATTTTTTACGTAGGAAATGTATTTCCGGAAAGCAGCGCTTGAAGAGCTGCTTTCCGGAAACATGAAAAAGGAGAATAGCCATCATTGCGGTATGAAATTAATCTGTTAGCTGGCACCCGCCCCATTTAAGGCGCTTGTACTTGTTTCTTACAGCAATGATGGCTAATTCATCAGATCAATAACCGGGATTTTAGCTATTAAAAAGCGAAAGCTATTGGGTAAAATAGCAATAAGCGGAACCAATCTTACCAGCCGCCTTAATTGCTTAATACAACATAATTAAACCGTCCGCCCGGCGCAGCATCGCCGTTAATGTACCAGTCGAGCGGATCTGCTTGCTGCATGTTATCAGACCATTTAAATTCAAAGTTAAGTTTGTCGGGGTTCAGGTTGAGCTGTTTGTTGGCGATGGAAATCATGAGCTCATTGCCGGCAAGTTCTTTAGCCACCGTACCAACATCTGCCCATTTGTTATTTACATAGCGTTGCAGTTTTTCGCCTGCTACTACCCGGAAATCATAACCCGTCCAGCCCGTCTGGTGAGAGCGGTCGGTATCGAGGTAAAGCGTCATCCAATTATCACCAGAAACGGGGCTGATGGGCTTGGCTGTTTGGGCATAGAAACTAATCTTTTTGTTATCGCGGGCCACTTTCATCTGCACAAAATCGTTGCGGCCAGTTTCGTTTACATAAGTTACCGCCGGTGATGACTGGGCGCCCCGGTGATTGCGGTGCAACACGTCGCCGGTATAATCAGAATACACCAGAGAAACGGCCGCCCAGTCTTTAAGGCTCTTTACGGTTTTCTTTTCGCCCAGCACCGGCAGGGCCTCCACGCCTTTGTAGCGCCGGATATTGCTTACCAATTGCATATAGTAGTGATCTTTGAGGCCGGCGGTTAGCGAGGGCTCCATGTCACGGCTGTACTCGGGGTTGGCCTGATCTACAAAAAGGGCTTGTTTGGGATTGTCTTTGCCGTAGCGCCACTTTCCGGCTATCCATTCGTTCCAACCGGTAACAAATACAAAAGGAACTTGCTGCTTCAGGGCAAAATCCCATTGTTCCTGCACATTGTAGCCATATACCAGGTCTTTTTCGGGGTTGCCCGGCGAGCCATTGCGGAAGCTGCGGCCCCAGTTGCCCGATTTGCCATAGAAGGCCGAGCCGCCCATAGAAGCGGCCAGGTTGGGATGCTGGGCCGTAGAAACGTTGACGATCTCCTTATCTCCCTTGGGGTTAACATACACTTTCTGGGGCCGCTGAAACTCTATCCAGGGCCAGCCGCCAATTTTTTGGGGCTCGTTGGGCCACTGCGACTGGCGAATGGTAAAAAAAGATTCGTAGTTGCGGCCTTTGGCCTGTTCCGCTAAGCCAATAATTAAAGGTTTGCCGTCAAGATAAAACCAGGTTTCGGGGTAGCGGTAAGGAGCTCCTTCTTTGTAGCAATTATCATACAGTTCCTGCATGGCATCGCCCGAGGCAGTATTGGTGTAGAAAATAACTTTGGGGGGCGTTTTTCCTTGTTTTCTGACGGTTTCAATGGCGCGCATTAAAGCATCAGCCTGTTGGGGATAGGTCAGCCGGTTGGTGGCATCAATGGCCAGCGCATCCACGCCGGCATCGGTGAGGAGTTGCATGTTTTTCAGGTGTACCCAATAATCGCTTCCGTGGTAGTAGCCATAAATAGATTGTCCCCAGAAGTAATATTTACCGGGTTTGCCGGCTCCCCCGCCCCATTTGGGATGGTCAAAATCTTCGAACACCTCCGGATGTTTAGCGGATAACTCGGTTAAGTCCCAATATTCTTCTGAGGTAGGAGAAGATCGGTCGCCCTGCCAGAGGAAATAAAACATAACCACCTGCCTGTTTTTTAAAGGTTTGCCTACTTGTTCCTGCTGGGGCAACACCCGGCCCAGGCCGTCGGTAGCGGCCAGGGTCTGGGCCGATAGCTCTCCGTCAGGTAAGAGAATAAAACTGAAGAATAAGGAGAGCAAACCAATATATTTCATATTTTCAATTTTAAAGGCCTGCTTTCACAAATAAGTACAGCAGGTTGGGTTAAATAAATAATTCTTATATAAAAAAGTATCAGTCGAAAGTGATGAGGCTCCAGGCCGTTTTCCAGTTACCCCAGTCCGTGCCGTAGGCATAGGAAATATATTGAGGTTTTGCCGGATCGATATGACCTTTTTCATCTCCGCTCCAGCCGCAATTATGCAGGAAAGGCTTTAGATTAGCCCGGATTTCGGTCTTTTTCCGGAACCTTAAACCATCGGCCGATTCCCAGAGCACGATATGGCTGTCTTGCTTGAAGCGGGATGCCGCATGGATGGCCTGATAGCGTTTAATATCGTCGCGGAATTTCACGTCGCAGTGGTCGGCACCGGCAATGCTGGTTTTATCAATGGCCACGCCCTGGTAGGTAAGGCGGGCAGGCCAATCGCTATCCCGGATGCTGGCCGTGGCTACGCGGGTTTCCAGCACCGTTTTGTCATGCCAGGTATAATAAAAAAACAAGGTATCGTTGTTTACCACCAAAGAAGGTTCGCCGGCTCCCCAGGCATCCGGATGGCCTGTAAACACGACCACCGGCTGGGGCTTGTCGCTCCAGCCGGTGCCATCCCATTTCAACCACGGGCCTTCCGGCGATTGGGAACGGGCCACGTACACATGGTTAAAAATCTGCCGCTTGTCCTCGGTAGAGGTATAACCCAGATAATAATAACCACCAAATTTCACTACTCCCGGGTCGCAGATAGAAAATTCATCGCGGCTGCCCTCGGTAGGCAGCAACACCATTTCATCCGGGGTCCAGGTTTTTCCGCCGTCTGTAGAACGCCGGTAAGCACATTGGTCCCAAAATATTCCGCCCGACGACTTTTCCAGCAACTGATAAGAAAAAAAGCTGCCGGATGTTTCTTTTCCGTCCAGGTAGTTGATTACCGCCGGCACCCCGGCTTCTCTGCGCCAAACACCTGCGGTGCCAGTGGGCTGGTTCAATACCCATAAATATTCACCGGGGCCAAATTTTTCCTGCTTTGTCAAAAACAAATGTTGGTTATCCTGGAAATTCTCAAATCTTTTAGTAGCCAAGGGCTTGCCTTTCAGCGTAGAGGCGTAATCGGTTTTCCAGGCATACAGGCTGAAGGTTATGCTGGAATTCGGGCTATGCCAGTTCGGACAAACCACGGCAATGGCATAAAAAGGAGTATTTGCCCGAAACTTTTGGGCTGCCGTGGTCTTTTCTTTCAGGCTCACCGGGCTTTCCGTCCGGGTATCCTGGTAATGTAATATTCTTTCCCCAAACGTACCGCCGGGGGCGGCAAACCAGGCATCTATAGAATTATCGGCATTTCGGATGATGGAAGGGCCATAACGGTATTGGCCACCTTGATAAATATCCCAAGGTTCCCCTACTAAAAAGCCATGAACCGCAGCTTCTGCTTTCACCTGGCTTTTACCGGCATCCAGTTCGGCACTCCTGCACCCGCTGGTTAACAGCAGGCTTAACCCTAAAAGTATCTGATACATAAATGTGTATTTGGCATCTGGCCGGCTAAACTGCGGGGGCAGACTAGCCGGCCGGCGTGGTTCAAGAAAATATTCAGCAACTTATTTGGCAGTATATACAAAATTAAACCGTCCGCCGGGAGCCGTGTCGCCGTTAACATAAAAGTCCATAATATTGCCGTTCTCCTGCATGTTGTCATTCCACTTAAACTCCAGGTCTACCTCTTTGCCAACCAGGTTGAGCACGCTGCGCGGGATTTGGATTTCGAGCTTGTTGTGGTTAACGGCAAATTTGGTTTGGGCTACTGGTTCCCATTCCCAACGGCCGCCAATATTTTTCTCCACCGTAACTTTGCTGCCCTTCGGGCTAACGCGGTTCACAATTACGTCATACCCGTTCCAGCCGGTAGCTTTGTTGCGATCGGTATCCAGCAATAGCATCATCCAATTGGAGTCGGTCTTGGGGCTGAGTTTGTCGGCCGTTTCGGCATAAAAATACAGGTGTTCCTCGTCCCGGGCTACTTTGGCACCTACTATGTCGTTGCGGCCGGTTTTGTTGGTATAAAATTGATCATAGCGCCCCCGGTGGTTCCGGTGCAGGGTATTGCCTTTGTAGTGCTGGTAAAAAGGGGCTACATCGGCCCAGCTGTCGGCTTTGCCGATGCGAATGGTTTTGGGATTAGAGGCGCTCTGGGGTGCTGTCATGCCTTTGAATTTGCGAACGTTGTCGATCAGTTGCATATAATAAACATCGCCTTTGTCGCCCCAACCTTTATTAGGTTCTATGTCGCGGCTGCGGTCCCAGTCGAACTGGTCGACAAAGGAAAAGGGATCGCCTGTCCAGTTATGCTCGGGCAGCCATTGGCCAGCGGTATATTCATTCCAACCAGTAACAAATACCAACTCGGGGTCTACTTCAAAGGCGCGGTCCCATTGTTCCTGAAAATTCCAGCCGTACAGGTAGCCATCGGGCCGGGGGTCGAAGCCTTTTCTTTGGCTGAAGCTGCGGCCGTAGGTGCCCGGCAGGTTAAAGGCGCTACAATGGCCCTTGGTTTCGGGGCCGGCATTTTGCGCTACCCCTACCGTAAGCTGTTCATAATGGCCATCGTTACCTTTTACATAGCCATGCTGGGGATAATTTTCCAGCCATCCCCATTGGTCGTTTCGTTTGGGGCCGTCCACGTAATCGGGCTGACCGGGGCGGAAAGTGAAAAACTGGCGGATTTGCTGGTCTTCCGCTGTTTGGGTAAGGTTATCGGGATAACCCATGATGCAGGGCTTGCCTTTCCAGATAAACCACAGGTTTTGGTACTTACCAGGTTTGTACACGTCGCGGTAGAGCTGGCGCAAGGAAACCAGGGAATGGGGTGCTGGGCCAAACGGAAGCATAAAAGCGATTTTGGGTACTTTCACCCCATCTTTTTGAGCTTGATCCCAGGTTTCCATTAAAGCTTCGTAAGATTCCTGCCAGGTAATACTACCATTGGTGCAGTCGAAGAAAACAGCATCTACCCCAGCGTCGGCCAACATTTCGGCGTGTTTGCGCAGCACCCAACGGTCGGTGGTTTTATAATAACCAAAAAGCGGCTGCTCCCAGTAAAAGAAGCCGGGCCGTTTGGTGCCCCAACCCGGATGATTATAGTCTTTCATGGCCATGGGATCTTTGCGGACGATCTCAGTGATATTTTTGACCTGGTAGGTAGTATCATCTTTGCCTTGGTGCCAGGTCCAGTAAAACATGGCCACAAATTTGTCTTTTTTGCTGGCAGGGGCCGCCTGGTGATCCCGGACTTTGCGCCCCAGCGCATCGGTAGCAGCCCATTCGTCGCTGTTTACCTGCACTTGCTGGGCGCGTGCGCCCACCGACCACAACAGCAGTAATACGGCCGGTAAAAATTTTAATATAAAATTCAATCTCATTGCTGGTATTTAATATTAAATATTAGGTAAGGTATACAAGTATTATTTCCGGACAATCCTGTACAAACCTGTTTGCCACGCCACAAAGCAATGTGACAAGCAGGTTTGTACAGGCATTTTGGCAAAACGGCCGTTAATTTAACCAGCCGGGATTCTGCCAATTCACACCAGTTAGGCCAATAATCTTGTTCACTTCGGCCTGATCGATGGGATACATCAGGTATTTTTCCGAGTTAGTATCGCGATTGGGGAATTTGAAGCGGGTATAGGTAAGGTCAGGGCCAACTCTGGTAATGCGCATACCGGTGACAAATTTATCGGTCTGTTCGAGTATTTTCCAGCGGCGCACATCAAAAAAGCGGTGTTCTTCAAAGGCTAACTCAATACGCCGTTCGTTGCGGTATTTTTGCTCGAAGGCTTCCTTGGAGAGACCGGCGGGGAAGGCCGGCATGCCGGCCCGCTGGCGTACTGCACTCACCGCCTCCCGGGCACTCATAGAGATGTTGCCGGCCTGCACCGCCACGTCTGGTCCTACCGACTGGTAAGCCGCCTCGGCAAAATTCAGGTACAACTCTGCCAGCCGGAACAAGCGAATCGCGCCATCGCCCTCATTGTTCAGGGCTGATTTATAATTATTGAACTTGCGCAGATAGTAACCGGTACGGGTATGCTTGCGGTTGGTGGCAGATATCTCCTCCGCCCCACCTGCAAAGGTTTCTACTTTCTTGCCTGTCGGCTGGTTTAGAAATCGTACCGACCCATTATAATATATAGAGGCATAAAAGCGCGGGTCGCGGCCTTCATAGGGTTTAACCGGATCATACCCGGAAGCTGAGTTAATGATAGGATCCAGTTTGTTGGCATCGGCATAGCCGGTAATGGGCGCTTCCCCATTGGCCATTTCATAACTATCCACCAGGTCCTGGGTGGGTGTAGGGCCTGCTTTTTCCATACCGGGAGTGGTAGGCAATCCTGCCATGCGCCATACCTGCATCTGCTTGCCGCCTTGGTAAATTGTTTCTTTATCTACAGCACGCTGGTCGTTGGAGTTGGTAAAGAAATACAAAGCATAGGCATTTTGCGCAATATCAGCTGCGGGCTTTATATCAAAGAGTTTATAGCCGTTAGTCAGGCATTGGGCCAAAGCTTCAGCGGTAATATCTTTGGCCTTTTCCCAGGTGTAGGTCCCATCCGACCATAAAGGGCTTGCCGCATAAATTACAGCCTGTGACTTAATGGCGTAAGCTACCGCCCGGGTCATAATACCAAACTGATTGTCATAAATATCCCAGGAAAAGCCTTCTCTTCCGGCTGGTACGGCTAAAGCTTTGTCGCAATCTTCCAGAATAAAGGTTACTACTTGCGAAAAAGTGGCCCGGCGGTCTTGCGAGAAATTGTAGTCGATGGGCAGGGGCTTATCGAAGATAGGTACACCACCGTAGCGCTTAATCAGTTGCAGATAATAAAGTGCCCGCAAGGTGTGGGCTTGTGCTGTCCAGGAAGCCTTTTCGGCCTCGGATGCATAAACGGTAGCCGTTTTAATATTCTCCAGGAAAACATTGCATTTGCGGATGCCTTCATAAAGCCTGCCCCAGGGGCTGCCGTCAACGGAATGGGTGGCAAAAGAAGTGGAAGTAATGTTGTCGCCATACCAGATATTATACCGTGAATCCGGGGTAACATCATCTGCATCCTGGGCTTCATCGGAAAAGGAAGCGCGGTCCATGTAAGGTTCGGGCAGGTAACCGTAACAGGAGTTCAGGTAACCCCGGGTCCTGTTGTAATCGCTGAACACCTGGCTCATGGTAATACGGCCATCGCTGGGCAAATCCAATTGATCATCACAGGATAAGAGCATACACAGGCAGGTGGTAACTAGAAATATTTTACTATATCGGTTCATATTTATCATATTCAGAAATATTAAAACTCAAGGTTTACACCTAAATTATAAACCCGGTAAACCGGGAATCCAGCATAGTCTCCGCCCTCGGGCCCGAAATCTTTCGACTTCATTTTATCCCAGGTTAACAGGTTTTGGCCACTCAGCAGAAAGCGAATCTTTTCGGCCCTTCCCCGGAGGAGCGAAGCGGGCAACGTATAGCCCAATTCCAGGTTTTTCAGCCGGACATAAGAACGATCGTAGCTGAAGTAATTGCTGGCCTCATGGTTTACGCTTTTAACCAACGAGAGCGCCGGGTAAGTAACTTCTTCTCCTTTTGCATATCGCTCCGATGTCCAGGCATTGCGGTGCAAAGCGCCGAACACACCATCGAAATCGGTTTCCCACACGCCCATACCGGTCCGGATAGTACTATATTTGCCTACGCCCTGCAACAGCAGGCTTAAATCAAATGCCTTGTAGTTGAGGCCGCCCGAAAAGGCAAAGGTGCTGCGGGGAATCGCGCCCGTACCAATGGGAGCTTTGTCGCGCTCATCAATTTTATTATCCTTGTTCAGGTCCTGGTATATGAGGTCGCCCAGACGGGGCTGGCCAAAGCTATACGCAAGGGGGCTGTTCTCCAGTTCAGCCGGGGTATTAAAGAAACCGTTGCCATTGCTGTAATCTACCAGGTAACCAAATTGCTGGCCAAAAGAATAACCCTCCTCCCAGTTCCGGTAGGCATAATCTTCTGTGCGCCGGGCTTCATTCCAACTAATAATGGTGTTTTTGGCATAACTGTACTGGGCACCGCCAAAGACCGAGAGAGCAGACGTAAACCGCTTGGTATAGTTGGCCGCGATCTCATAGCCTTTGTTCTCAAACTTTCCGACGTTGAGGCGGGGATAATTTTGTAAAGGAATGCCCTGGTAAAGCGGAACGGTGGCCAAAGCTCCTACTACCATGTTATCCATCCGCTCCCGGAACACATCTACCGAGAAAGACCAGGCATTGAACAAGCCTAGATCCAGGCCGGCATTCTTTTTAACCGACACCTCGGCCTGAATATTGGGGTTACCCACTTGATTTTCGTTGATTACATACTGCAAGTAACCCAGCGGGCCGCCGCCTGTAACCGTTACATTGTCCAGGTAAGCAAAACGGGCAAGGCCACTTTGATCGTTGGCTGCCTTGCCGTAAGAGGCGCGGAGTTTGAGGTTGGTTAGCCAATTATTCTGGGCAAATTGCTCGTTGGAAATCACCCAGGCACCTGATACGGCCGGGGTAGTTGTGTAGCGGCTACCCCGTGCATATTGCTCGGATCCCGAATAGCCGGCATCCAACTTGAGTAAATACCGATTATCGTAGCCGTAGGTAGCTTCCAGGCCGGTATGCATCCGATTGTACGGCAGCAGCCCCGGCGAGGCCACGTCTGCTTTGGTCAGGTTCTGGTAAAAGAAATAGCCCATGCCCCCAATGCGGTGCTTACCAAAATCCCGCTGATAATTTAGGGCCGCATTGTAAGAAAGATGATAGTAATACGAGTGGCTTTTGCTATAGGCCAGCGGACTGTTTACCTGGGAACCTTTCTTCACAAAAGTTAAAGCATCTTTATCGTTGCTTCTAACCCAGCGCTCATAATCCTGGGTGGTTCGCAGGCTTCCTACGGAGTTGGTCTGATAAGCAAAGGAAGCGGTCAGGTCCAGTCCTTTCATTAGGAAATCCAGTTTTTGAGTTAGGCCAAACTGTGAAGTAATATTGGTAACGGTATGGTTCACATAGCCGGTTCGGTTCAGCATGCCGTAGGTGGGCGAGGTAACCCGGTCGGTGGTTACCACCTGTCTCTCTCCCGTTTTAGAATCGTTATTGGGCAGTTTGGTCAATGGCCCGTACATGGTGGGCGGCAACTGAAAGATACTTCTGTAAACCGCCTCGTTGCCGGCTCCTGGCGTATGCTCTCTTTTGATGTTACCGCTCAGGCGAATAAAACCTTTCAGGCTTTTATTTAGGTTCATATCCATATTGGAGCGGTAGTTTACCCAAATGTTGTTGGCATTGGGATTATACTTGGTTTGCTCGGTTTTAAACTGGCCGCCCTGGTGCATGAAATTGATATTAGAAAAAAACTGCACCTTTTCGTCGCCGCCCGTAACATTTACGCCCACGCGTTGCATGGAGGCAAAATCTTTAATATAGCGGCGGTACCAGTTATTGTTGGGGTACATTTCGTTGGTGCCGGTACGGTACTGGGCAATCTGTTCGTCGGTGAAAAAGTAATTGGGGCTACGGCCGTCGTTAACAGCCGCCTGGTTACGCATTTCCGCGTATTCGGCCGAGGAGTAAATGGTTGGCTGGGTGGTCACCTCCTGAAAAGATTGATCCAGGCGGGTTCTTACCTGCAAGGGACCTTTCCGGCCGCGTTTGGTGGTTATCACCAGCACGCCATTGGCTCCCTGTATGCCATACAGCGCCTGGGTAGAGGCATCTTTTAGCAAGGTAATCGACTCAATCTCGTTGGCCGAAATATATTCCAGCGTTTGATTACTGTTATAAGAGATCGGTAAACCATCTACCACAACCAGCGGGCCGGCATTTCTGCCTGCCGACAGCCCTCGAACATACAGGTTGGTATTGGCGCGGGAAAGTTCAGAGAAGGTTTCCTGGGTAATTAAACCAGGCAAGCGACCGGCAAAACTTTGGCTCAGGTTAGCCACCGGTGCTTTTTCCAGCTCTTCTCCGCTTACCGTTGCCACCGCACCCGACACCAGGTTTGCAGGCTGAGAGGTATATCCCAGGTGCACAATTTGGTCTTTTCGGTGCGCATCCGGTTTTAACGATACATCTAAGTCGCGGTTTTGCCCGATGGGCTGCTGCTGATTAGCATAACCCTGGTAAGAAAAAATCAGGTATTTGCTGTCTTCCGGCAGTATCAGGGTATACTTACCTTCTAAGTTAGTAACGGTTCCTTGTCTGCCGTTTTCAGCCAGGATAGTTACGCCTGCCAAAGGCTTTCCAAATTCATCGGTCACCCTGCCGCTAATAGAGGCGGGCAGTTCCTGTGCCTGTAGCTTGCCGGCCAGAGTGCTCATTAGCGCCAGGAACAAGGTTAGCTTAATTATTGCTTTATATTTTATCATTATTTTATCGATGTAAGTCAGTCTTCAAGTTCCAATATTTTTAGGGCCGGTTACCATCCCGGCGTTTGCCAATTAATGCCGGTAATAGAACGCAGGCGGTTGGCTTCGTTCAGCGGAATGGGCACCCACAAGAATTTATTGGTGTAGTTTTTCCGTTCTACTTCGCGCACGTTGCGGCGCCCATAAGTATAGGTGCCATTGGCGTTCCGGATAATCTCGGCCCCGGTTATCCACCGGTCGGTTTTAGAGAGGTCGCCATTAGGAGTGGTCCAGCGGCGTACATCAAAGTAGCGGTGTTCTTCCAATGCCAGTTCTACCCGGCGTTCGTTGCGGATGCGCTGGATAAGTTTGTCTTTCGGCAGTACCGGCAGTTCAGGCATATTCACGCGGCGGCGAACCTCATTAACGGCTGCTCTGGCATCTTCCAGGTGGCCAGCTTCAGCGGCAGCCTCGGCATAGTTAAGCAGGATACCTCCCAAACGGTAGTATTTCCAGTTGGCGCCGCCCACCGGGTTGTCGCCACCAGAATTGGGGTGTAAGAACTTGCGCTGGAAATAACCGGTGCGGGTGGCTTTACGCACAGTAGGATGGATACCAGTTTGGGGCTCGCCCACATAGGTAGCAATAATGCGGGTGCGGTTACCAATGCCCGCTGGATAATTTTCCGGTGATTCGCGCGATTCGGCAAAGTTCCACTGCGCCTTTCTTCTCGATCCATTGTAATAAATAGAAGCATAAAAACGTGGATCTCGGTTAGCATAAGGCTCCTGGGGGTTGTAGAGTGTATTTTCCGGGTTATAGTTGGGTTGCAGGTGCCGGTCATCTAAATAAGGATTGTCCAGGTTAAGAATGGGCTGACCATTGGCTGTTTCAAAGGCGTCTACCAACTCCTGGGTCGGGCAGGTTCCTGTCTTGTAGCCATCCTGGGCACCAATACCATCAATATTCCAGATATTACCCTGCCCATCACGGCTTTGGTAAATAGTTTCCCTATCGACCGGATTGGCCGTATACTCCATGGTGCGGGTAAAATACTCATTAAAAAGAGCCGCATACGGATCTTTATCCGGGCCAATAAAAGCCACGTCTGAAAGGTAGGTCTGCGGCACATTTACCCTGTTGTAAAGTTCGTAGCCATTGGCTTTCAGGTTAGCAACGGCTGTTTTGTTTACCTGATAGGCTTCTTCCCAGTAATTCTGACCGCCATTATACAGCGGGCTGGCCGCATACAGGATCATGGTAGATTTAAGGGCCTCGGCCAGCGCTTTATTTACCCGGCCGGCTTCGCCGTTGGTGGTAATGCGCCAAGGTAATTCTTCGGTAGCCAAAGCCACATCGCAGTCCTCGATGATGAACTTAACCACTTCATAGTAACTGGCTTTTTCTACTTTGGAGAAGTCATCGGAAAAATCATAAGGCTGGCGTACAATAGGCAAACCGGTGCCAAACCATTTAAGCAACTCAGAGTAATAAAAGGCCCGCAGCAAATGTGCTTCAGCTTTCCAGCGGTTTCTGGTAGCGGGCTCGTTCACGGTGGCTTCGTCTATTCGGCTGATGAACAACGCACAATTACGAATGGCGCTCCAGTAGCGGGCCCAATAATTACCGTTACCGGAGTCTTCCCACTGCAGGGCCGGGTGGTTACCGGCAGCAGCGTCGCCGTTATACATGCGCCCGGCGGTAAGCCAGGCCTCGGCTTCGGCATCAGTATCCCACGATTCGTCGCTCCAGTTTACTGGTCCCCGGCTCCAGAAGTAATACCGGGTACCTTTAACCGGCATATTGGTATAACAGCTATTAAGGAAGGCCCCTACCTGGTCATTGTCGGCAAAGATCTCGTCCATGGTGAGCTTGCCATCCGGTGCCATATCCAGTACTTCGGTGCAGGAACTCAAGAAAATAGCACACAGCAATAATATCCTATATATATTATTCATAATTAAGTTCTTATTAAATTTAGAGGGTAATATTCGCACCAAAGTTCATCATCCTGGTTACCGGGTAGCCAATGGGGCTATTGTTTTCCGGATCCAGGTGGCTCATTTTGAGTTTATCCCAGGTGAACAGGTTTTGTCCGCCTACATAAATCCGGGTACTGCGCATGCCTGCCAGCTTAGAGATGTGGGCCGGTAGCGTATAAGCCAGTTCTAAGTTTTTAAGCCGCATAAAGGAGCGGTTCATGATGAAGAAATCGTTGGCCACGTGGTTGGTGGTGGTGCGGGTACTCAAAGCCGGATAGGTAATCTCGGCTCCGCCGGCATAGCGTTCCGGCGTCCAGGCGCTTTTATGATAATCGAAGTAGGTACCCTGAATGATATTCTCATAAACTCCTTGGGCAGCATAATTGCCCGAGTATTTGCTTACCCCCTGAAAGAATATTGAAAAATCGAATGCTTTGTAGGCGGTGCTTAATCCAAAGCCGTAAACCACCCGCGGAATGCTGGCGTAACCAATGGGCGAGAGATCTTTATTGTCCACCGTCCCGTCACCATTCAAGTCTTGGTATTTGAAATCTCCTACCCGTGGTACGCCAAAGCCATATTGGGTTTTGGTCAGGTAAGTATCCAGTTCCTCTTTTGAATTAAAGATACCGTTGCCGTTGCTGTAATCGATTTTGTAACCCCATTGCTGACCCAGAGAATAACCGGTACTCCGGTAGCGGTGCACATAAGATTCGTCGAGCATTTGTTCATCCAGGAACTTTACCGTGTTATGATTGTAGCCATAATTTCCCATAACCCGCAGTCTAAAATCCTCGGTAATATTTTTATTGTAGGACAGCTCGGCTTCATAACCGCTGTTGTCCACTTCACCCAAGTTTACCTTCGGGATATTTCCTAACGGCACGCCCTGAAATTCCGGAACGGTTCCGCGTGAGATCAGGATGCTGCTGCGGTTCTCCACAAAATAGTCCAGGGCCAGTGTCAGGTCGTTGAACAGCCCAATATCCAAGCCCAGGTTTTTCTTTTTGGCAATCTCCCAGGTAATATTAGGATTGCCCAGCAGGCCTTGGTTAATGCCTCGGCCAAGGCCTAAACTGGGCAAGGGGCCACCTGCCAGGGTAATATTGCTTTGGTAAAGGAAACGGGCTCCTCCCATTTGGTCGTTACCTACTTTTCCGTAAGAAGCCCTGATTTTTAGGGTTGTGAGTACCGGGTTTTCTTTTAAGAAGTTTTCATCGCTAATAACCCAGCCCAGCGACAGGGCCGGGAAAAACCCAAAGCGTTTGGTGGGGGCAAACTGTTCAGAACCGTTGTAGCCCAGGTTCACTTCGGCCAGATAACGGTTATTATAAGCATAGGTAAACCGGCTGGCCACCCCCAACACGTTGTAAGGAATCTCGCCGGCGGTCGTTTCCCAATTATCGCGCTGGGCCAGGATCATGCCGCCTACATCGTGCTTGCCGCCAAAATTACGGCTGTAATTAATAGCAGCCTGCATGTTTATGTTGTAGCGCGAATCAGCACCTTTTACCAGCGAAAGCAAGGTTTCGTTGGGCCGCTTAATGGCATAGCTTAACTCATCCGTAACCGGATTGATCTGGGCCAGGTACAGCCGCTCTGTCTTACTCCCTTGCATGGCAGTAGTAGATTTGGCATCGTAAGATAGCATGCCCCGCATGCTTAGGCCGGGAGTAATGGCTTTTAGGTCCAGTTCCAGGCCTAAAGAAGAATTCAGATTGGAGCGCACTTCGTTGCGGTAGCCCATGCGGTTTATGATCTCAAAAGCTGATCGATCCATATAGCCCGGGTCAACAATCTGGCCTGGGGCTACGCCAAACCCATCAATGGTCCTGGGCCCGGGGGTAATGGGCAAAATGGTTTGCGCCTGGTAAAAAAGGTCGGTCATCATCCAGTTGGTATCCCCGCCGCCATATAACCCGGCAGAAGGCATATTTACCTGCTCAATATAGCTGCCAATATTCAGGAATGACTTAAGCGAAGCGGACACCTTGTAGTCGAGGTTTGCCCGGAAATTATAGCGGTTCAGCCAGGAGGACGCATCATAACCCAACACTGATTTGGGTTCGGCCTTTAAATTACCACCCTGGTGCAGATAAGCCGCATTCACAAAATAAGAAACATTTTTTGTACCGCCGTTGGCATTCACGTTTACGCGCGTTTGCGGCGAATACCGTGACAGAAACTCCCGGTAATAATCATGGTCGGGATACATATATCGCCGGACGGCAGCCTTTTTCTCGAAGTCCGGATCGTTGGGGTCCAGGCCCAGCAGTGGGTTCTCGTACTTGGCCATTACTTCCGGGCTAAAGGGCAACTTGGTAATACCGTCGTTCTTGGCGGCTTCGTTGCGCAGGGCCATGTACTCGAGCGAATGCAGACGCTCCGGCTCGCGGGTAAAGGAAGTGTAGCTTTGGTCCAAGCTGGCATTGAGCTCCATTTTTCCTTCTTTACCTCGCCGGGTTGTAACCAAAATTACCCCGTTGGCACCGCGTACCCCAAATACGGCAGTAGCCGAAGCATCTTTTAGAATAGAAATAGATTCCACTTCATTGGCATCAATGGTGCGGATATTATCCCGGGGCACACCGTCAATCAAAATTAAAGGGGCCTTGCCGTTGGTGGTAGCGGCTCCGCGTAGGTACATGGTGGCATCGTCGCGGCCGGGCTGCCCGCCAGCCGACTGCATGGAGGTAAGACCGGGTAAGCGGCCCGCTAGCGCATTGGCCAAATTGGCCGAGGCACTCTGGCGCAGGTCCTTGGTAGTTACTGTGCTTACAGCCCCCGTCACCGACATCTTCTTTTGTTCGCCATACCCTACCACTACTACTTCCTTCAGGGTATTCTCAGCAGGCGTTAAGGCAATGTTGAGGGTATTTTGATTGCCAATAGATAATTCTTTGGATTCATAGCCCAGAAAAGTAACTACGAGCGTGGCTCCAGCGGGTACCAGAAGAGAGTATCTGCCATCAGCATTTGAAGTAGTACCAACAGTAGTGCCTTTAACTAGTAATGTAGCACCCGGCAATGGGGAATTATCTTGTGCATCGGTAATTTTACCTGTAACAGTAATTCCATTTTGTGCATGGCTTATAAAGGTGCAAAAGACCGCTATAAGCATCAGAAACAAATGTTTTCCCGGAGGAAAATGGCGTAAATAATTTATTTTCATAAGCAGGTATGGGTTTTGTGGTGGAAATACAAGCAAGCAGTTATTGAGTAGTGCGTCAAAATATTAAGGGCTTTTCGGGTTTATATTGGTTCGCCAAGTAAGGTGTGGGCGGGAAGCCTTTTTCTGCTGCCATAACAGCACTAAGAACAGACCGAGGGTAAAATTACGTTTGCGCAACAACCCTATTATTTTTTCAGAAACAATAGGGCTGGTACCAATAGCGCGACAATGCGTGAAAACTTTCTGTTTCCTGAAAAAGGAAGTTTTGGTTTGAAAACCTGGCCGGTAAAAATGGAAATTGAAAGATTGCGGCAACATATAATAATTGGATTATTGACAATGTCGTAAACTTTTTTTTCTCGGGTATCCTGTGCCAACCTGCTCGCCTGAGGCTTAATAGCTTCATTTTTAGTATCTAATTAACACTTATTTCACCAACTTCTTCCGCCCGATATATAATATTATTCTAATAAAATATAACACTAAGGATTTTCTTAGATTATATATATGGCTGTTGCGTTTTGCTTCATCAAAAGTGAAGAAGTATTACGTTAAATGATTAATGAGCTTAAATCCAGTCAGCGAATAGGATTAATATTATTTGGCATCTGCTGACCATTGCTTGGTAAATCTTAAAAAGCTTACTGCGTATAAGGGTAATTCAGATAGCTACCCAAATGGTGGCTATGTTTGTATAGCAATCTATTCACTCACAATGTCGGAATTATTTTTATATTGGGTATCCTGTGCTTACCTGCTTGTCTAGAGACTGTTTCTTGCGGAGATTTTCTCTTATAGTTCGGTGATAACGATGAGCTACCGTTTAGGCAATACTACTGGTTCGAAGCTGCCCCAGCGGTTCCGAATGGTCTCGAGCTAGTCCGATAAACTCTTGACTTTCTTGCTGATCCTGTCGTTGGTGCGGTTGGATTTACCCGCGGGTTTTTCTTTCTGCAGGTGGGCCTTCAGTTTCCCTATATAACCGCAAAAAACGTTTGAGCAATAAGGCAAAGAAACCTTAGTTTCCGTTGAGAGGCTTACCCGTATGAAGTAAGATAGTAAATCAGGTGCTCGCACACTGGTTTTTTGTGCTTTTTCCCGAATGTCTGATTGGCGACAGAGTCTATGACTCAGATCCGCTGGAATAATAAAATCAACCCAAAGCCCACAAAAGCAATTAAAAAAGTTAACCAGCTAATCTTTATTAAATAGCCACTTAGCGTAAGCAAGAAAGTAGCTAAATCAGTCTGGCTTAACTGGGGTTCTATAAATAAGCTTCGTTCTTAGTTGTCAAATGCATTTATATTCTTCTTTAAACCTATCTTTTTATATATATTCTATCTGGCCCTTGAATTTTCTTTGGGTTTAAGCGTGAAAATTGCCCGTTTATGTTCATCTTAAGGCATAAAAATATTATCAGACCAGCTTACTAAATTTTTCAGAAATTGATTAGTACAAATACCTTCGTGATGAAATACCTGATCTTGTTTTTCTGCTTGCTTTTCGGTTTGTTCAGTAAGGCACAGGGGCAAACCCAAAGCCCGCTCCCGAAGGTGGTAATAACCTCCCAAAAGAATAAAACCCAGGTAAGCTTCCAGGAAAATGGGGAATTATGGATTAACGTATCTAAAAAAAATATTCGTAAATATAAAGCAGAGGGCTTGGTTCGCTACAGCTACTTTGGTGCCCGGGGCGACGGCAAAACCGATGATATAGACGCCATCGCGGCAACCCATGCATTTGCCAATCAACACACCCTGCCGGTAAAATCCGACGCGGGCGCTACTTACTACATCGGCGGCAAGAACCGCACTGCCGTTATCCGGACCAACACCGATTTTGGAATAGCAACCTTTATTATTGACGATACCAACGTTCAGGACCGGAATGCGCCTGTTTTCCTGGTTAGTTCTGGCCTGCAACCGTTTAAACTGGCCGGAATAGCTTCTCTGAAACGCAACCAGGAAAAAATTAACGTGCCCTTGCCCGCAACTTGCCTAATTACTGTTACCAATTCGCACGTAAAACGATACATCCGATTTGGGCCCAACCAAAATAATGGTGCTGCGCAAACCGATATCTTTATTGTCGACAAAAACGGCCAGGTAGATATGGACGCGCCGATTATTTGGGATTTCGACCAAATTACCGATATCACCGCCCTACCTATTGACGAGACCACTTTGACCATTTCGGGCGGCCGTTTTACCACCATTGCGAATAAAGCCGAATCGAAGTATACCTACTACAGCCGGGGCTTGGCTATCAGGCGGTCTAATGTGCTGGTAAACGGACTGGAACACCGCATTACCGGTGAAGGAGACCAAGGGGCACCGTATGGTGGCTTTATCAATATTGGTGATTGCGCTTACGTAACCGTGCAAAATTCTATCCTGACCGGCCACAAAATTTACCAGACCATTGGCGCCGCCGGGGTTCCGGTTTCTATGGGCACCTACGACATCTCGCTCAACCGGGCCCTCAACTTATCCTTTGTGAACTGCCGCCAAACCAACGACATCAACGACACCCGGTACTGGGGCATTATGGGGTCTAATTATTGTAAAAATCTGATTTTAGATTGCTGCATTTTTTCCCGGTTCGATGCCCACATGGGTGTTGCCAACGCCACTATTCGCAATTCTACCCTGGGCCACCAGGGAATAAACGCCATTGGAAGCGGAACCTTTACCGTAGAGAAATCCACCATTTACGGCCGTAGCCTCATCAACCTGCGGTCCGACTACGGGAGTACGTGGCAGGGAGAGGTTTTTATTCGTAACTGTGTTTTTGTACCGGCCGGCAGCAAACCAATTAGCGCCAGCCTGATTAGTGGTTCCAATTCCGGGCAGCATGATTTTGGTTATATTAGTTACATGCCGGAGCGGATTACCATCGATTCCCTCCATATCAACGACGCCAATCATCCGGCAGACTACCGGGGACCAGCTATTTTTGCCAATTTCAATCCCGCTTTAACGAAAGATTCTTACCAGGAAAAATTTCCTTATATCAGAACCAAAGAAGTTGTTCTCCGGCGCGTAACTACGGCCAGTGGTAAGCCTTTAAGAATTAGTGATAACCCGTATATGTTTAATGAGGTGAAGGTAAAAACCGAGTAATGGGAGCGGCAAGGCTAGCTTTGTTTGTCGGGGATTTGGCCATATTGGCAGGGGAGTACGCGAATTTATTTTGCTGAGGCTATCCTACGGGCTTATTAACTTTATTTTTAAAGGCTGATTCTGTGGCAAGTAAATACCTGGGGAGGTATTTACTTGCTGCTTATACCTAATAAATTATAATTACTAAAGTTACGGTAAGCTCTTCGGGGTTTTCCATATATCTTAAACTAATAATGCGTAAAGGTAGCCATAAGTCTATCTTCAATCATGTAAAGCTGCCAACCAATTAAACGCCAGAGGTGTCGCGGCAACGTCTATGTCTTCGTGAGTATCTGTACCACCAAGTATACCCGTTTGAGCAAGGTGTTGCAGAAGATGAAAACTTTTTTGCAGAAACAATATGAGCCTGCCTATAATATTTCTTAGAATACATTAGTTTAATTTTATCTACAAAAAATACTGATTTCTAGGTATTGTTTATAGATAGTCATCATTCTAATTTTATAAGATAAAACAAACCATTATTTCTGCCATTTTCTGGTTCTGGTACCCCAGCAAGGTAGAATTAAATAAACAGTTTCTCCACAACACTGGCAGCTATACGTTTTCATTTTCCTGCCAGGAGCAATACACATGGCTTGGTGCTTTCTTGTTTTTCGGTTTTAAGCAACCAGCCTGTATTCTATGTTACATCCAATACTTTTGAAGTAATTTATTATCTCAAATAAAGTATAAAAGTTAAGGTAAGTTCTCCATCCATTTCAGTAATCAAATCAATCCCAAGTATCTCGTTTTTATCTGCATGCCACATTCTTAAAGTTCATTATTTCATCATTTAAAGCTTTTTATTATGCCCGGACCAGCCCTACACCACATGATTGCCAAAAAGCTTCTGCAAAATATAAACCGTTCCAGAGGATTAGGACCGGCAGCAGATTATGGCGCTCTTAAAAATCTGCTAGCCGATAAAAAAAATTACCCTTACTTATTTATTGGTTGCCAAGGCCCCGATTTCCTCTTTTTTAATACCAAAGACTGGCCTGCCGGTATTGGCGACTCCGTTGAAATGTATTATGAGGTATACGATGCCATTGAGAGTTTTAAAAAGGACTTGTTAAAGCTTGTGCCGCAGCCGGTACTGGACGCGCTTGAAGCAGTAGGAGAGGCGGCCGATGAAGTAGTTGAAAGTTCCTCGACTCTAACCGAATTGCAGCAACTGTTTGGCGATATGTCGGCGGTGGTAGATGCCTTGATGGCTAACCTCACCGAATGGATTAAGAAATTTGTTTCTGATTTTAAATTATACGATATTCTGGAGCACCCTTACCGGGACGGACAAGCCAAAAATGCCTGGTGGTGGTTCGATGCGCTGCACTACCGGAAAACTGCGCGTTTTGCCCAGGCCCTCTTAAATAATGCACCGCCCAATTCGCCCTTGCACCTGTATGCTACCGGCTATCTGACGCACGTTACCGCCGATACCGTAGGCCATCCGTACGTTAATATAAACGATGGCGGACCCTACCGCAACCAATCGCAACGCCACAAAACCGGCGAAAATTACCAGGATGTTTTTAATCATCTGGGCCATACCGCCGAAGATTGGAACCGCTCTAAAATTCATGCTTTTTACAACTTTAACTTTACCGGTACCATATCTGCGCCCGGTGCCGAAGACGAAATACCAGACCCCAACAGCAGCCTGCCACCCGACCTGGCCGCATTCATCGCCGATACCATCAAGAATATTTACAAGAACGGCGAAGCCGACGATAATGAATACGGTAATGACATTACCGCCGAAGACGTAAATAATGCTTACCGGATTTACTATAAATGGTTAAGGAGCGCCACCGATACCGGCACTTTGCCGGCTCCGGTTCCTTACTCTTTGTCAGAAGAGTTAGAAGAAGTATGGGAAAAAGCCATGGATAACCTGGGCGATATTGGCGATTGGCTGGAAGATGCTATGGACACGGCCGGTGGTTTTAGCTTTTTGGGAATATTTTTGGCGCTGGCTGCTTTAATTGCCGCCGCAGTTGCCGCCGCAGCGGCTTTAATTGATGCGGTGTTAGGGGCTTTAACCACCCTAACTGTGGCGGGCATCAGAGCGGCGGCTTGCCTGATTTACGAACAATTGTATAACTCCTTTCAAAATTTCCGGCTGGCCGTTTCCCTCAATGGCCTGGCCTTTCCTATGTTGGAACACCTGGACGAATCCCGGTTTAACCAATTTAAAAATACCGCTTTTCCGGACCCGGTGGGTGTAACCGCCTTTGATTTGAAAAATTTGCTGCCCAAAATGAATGTAATTCTGCCGGGGGGTAGCGGTTTAGAAGATTTATTTAACCGGGAAAAACACTTGACTTACCCACCGGCCGCCACGCCTACCGAACCCGAAACTGTAATGGCAGCCCCGGATTCTTATTTTAATAAAACTAGTTTGTGGTATGCATTCGGGGATATTACGCTAAACCCTGAATTTATTGATGAACTGGCGGCCCTATCGGGTGACGAAAGTGAGATTAAGGCGGT
The DNA here is from genome assembly GCF_057359045.1 of Adhaeribacter sp. Taxonomy (NCBI): domain Bacteria; kingdom Pseudomonadati; phylum Bacteroidota; class Cytophagia; order Cytophagales; family Hymenobacteraceae; genus Adhaeribacter; species Adhaeribacter sp. Next base: position 3,651 of record NZ_JBMQUD010000033.1, on the reverse strand, counting down.
AATTAAGCGATTTGTAGAAGAAAAGAAATCACCCACCTTAGGTAATGCCATGTTACTGACCGAAGAAATTTACAACCGGTGGAAAAACAACGCTAAAATTCCAGACTTTAACCTGGATGCTGACCGGGGTTACGGCTATCCTTGCTGGACCCAGAAATCGAACGAACGGGAGGAACCCAAAGAATTGCAACAACACCAGCAACAGGAAGCCGGCCTGCCCATTACACCCGTTGAGTTACAGTTTATCGCCCCGGTTTAAGGCAAATAAAATGGCTATCATTCATTTTTTAACACCACAAATAGTAAGTCATGTCTGAAAATATCCTACAACTGCAAGCATTAATCCGGGAGCTAAACCATCGGCGGGAGAGGTATACCAAAGAAGGTTTACCCGTAATTCAGGGGTTATATAGAACGCAAAGCCGAAGACAAAGAAGGCCGGAAGTTTTCCAGGACAGTTCGTTTCTGTATATCCGAACGTACGACGGCGACCTGGGCAACCGGCCATTGCCCGCCATGAATTTCTGGAACAGCCCGGACATCAGTTTTACGCCTATAACCGCCACTGTGCCACTTACCACCAATGAATTAAAAGCGGGCGAAACTTACCTGGTGCGATGCCGGTTGCATAACCGCGGCGACGTAACAGTGCCTTTCCCCAAAGTGGAGTTCTGGCTCACCGACCCGAGCCTGGGTTTTGATACCCGCCTGGCAACTTACATTGGGGTTACACAAATGAACGGACTTTTATTACCGAACGGTACCGGAGAAGCACAATTTGTGTACCGGGTACCGCCGGAAGAAAGCGGCCATAAATGTTTCTTCGCCCGCACCTTCTCTTTTAGTCCGCTAGATAAACCGCATGCTCTTTATGCCCTCGACCCCGTTACCGATCGGCATACTGGTCAGAAGAATTTGAATATTGTGCCCCAGGCAGCGGCTTATACATTTAATTTAATTCATTTGCCTAATACTGAAGAGCTCATTCAGTTTGTGCCTTTAACCACCAAAGAAATAATAGGTTTAGGCGACGCTGCTTTAGGCAAATTCCAGTTTAAAACAACCCGCTCGGCTGCCGTGTTCTATCGCCAGGAAATGCAAATGCTTAGCCCTAATCAAAATGTGCGCATTAAGCGTGGCAGAACAGACTTCCGGATAATTTCCCGGGGAGAAGGGCCGGATGTACGGGAACAGGTGCAAATCAATCAAAATTATAACAATGCCATTGCGCAAATTAACGCTGGAAAAGCCAACCCTTCTGAATTTAAAGAAGTATTTGCGGCCAAGCGCAGAATGGATGGTTTTAACCAGAAAACAAGTTTTAATATTACGCTGCCGCCATTAAGCCTTAACCCCGAAGAAGCCATAGCTTTTAATATTATTAATACAAACGCGATTACGGGGATGGTAAAAGGTGGTATAACCTTAATTATAACCGGTATGGCTTAGCAGCACAGAAGATAAGTGCCACAAACTTTTTGTTTAAACTTTGCTGAAGTAGTGCTTTTTTAAATTAAAAATTATGAATTTAGGTTTATAAGTGCTCTTTGACTGTTGAGCCCTCATCTAGTTCTAAAAGTTATTTTGGTAGAGCAGTAGTATACAGCTACCTTAAAAATACTAAAAAATAAAACGGCGGAGACTTGGTAAAACTTGGTCTCCGCCGTTTTATTTTCAGCCGTTTCTAAAACAACCAACAGTTTTTTTTACCCGACGGTACAAATATTAATTACTGCTTTCCTGTTTTATTAAGGTAGGCCAGCCTTTTATATATTTTATGTTGTTAATCAGCATAACCCGGTTATTACTCTTGGCTTTGCCGGTGGCGGGGTCTTTGGGCAGGGCGTGGTAAGCAGTATAGATATGGCCTTTTTTATCGCGGAATAAGGAATTGTGCCCGGGTGCCAGCCAATCTTGGTCTTTTTGGATAATTACACTGCTGCCTGCTTTATTCTTTTCGCCGTAGCGCAAAAAAGGACCGGTAGCATTTTCGGCTCGGGCTACCAATACCGCATAATTGGCCTGTGGGCCGCAGCAGTTATCGCCGGAATAATAGAGGTAATATTTGCCTTTATAATAATCTACCCAGGCGCCTTCAATTAAGCGGTCGTAATTTTTTTCCTGACCAGCCAATATTACCGGTTGGGGGCTGCTGCCGGGTTTAAAAGCCTGCCAGTCGGCGGTGAGTTCCTGCACCCGGATGGGTTTATGTGCCGAGCCCCAATAAATTAAATTTTTACCAGTTTTCGGGTCGGTAAAGGCAAATGGGTCAATATTTTCGAATCCTTCGCCGCAAACCAGCGGCGAGCCTTTATCGGTAAACGGGCCTTCGGGTTTATCCGAAAAGGCTACGCCAATGCACTTACCGGTATTCTGGCCCTTTTCGCCGGAATAAAATAGTACATATTTATTCAGTTTTTTATCGAACAACACGTGGGGTGCCCAAAAATCTTTGGTGGCCCAGTTGGGTTTTACCGGCAAAGCATCCTGCACCACTTTCCAGTTCTGCAAATCGGTAGAAACGGCCACCGGAATATTATAGCTTTTACCATTAATACCGCCATTAGTAGCATACGCATAATAGACATCGCCTACCCGGAGTACCGTTGGGTCGGGGAAATTAGCATTCAAAACTGGGTTATTGATTTTTGTTTGCCCGTAACTAAAGAACAAAGTAAAGGGTAAGGTTATAAGAATAAGTAAATATTTCATTATAAGTTGTTTTCAGGCCGGGCTTCTCATCTTAATAGAGTAGCTACTCTTTGCCCGGTTGTAGTTCTGTTATTACAGAAGCGGTTTTAAAATTATGAATATTTCTGATTTAAGAAATTAAAACTCTCTTTATCTGTTTCAAATACATTATTCCCGGCGGCATCTTTTATATCTTTAAGTATAAGATTATAACAGCAGCACTCGTTAGCCCGATATTTTAACCAGGTTAATAAAACAGCTTGTTTTTTAAAGGATAATTGCCGGCTTTGGTACTTGCTTTTACCTCCAGATTACGGCCGCCGCCGGCATCAAAATATTGCAGCCTGATTTTATGATAGCCTTTTCGTAGCGGAATGGCACCACTAACTTCCGATGCGGCATGTTCCCCATCATTTTCCAGTACCAGTTCGTCATCAATATACAGCACGGCGCCATCATCGGAGTTCACTTTAAAAGTATAAATATCGTCGCTGGTTATCTGAATATAGCCTTCGTAAATAGCACCTAAGGGTTTGCGCTGAAGCGGCTCCAACGAAAACAGTTCGGTTGTTCCCTGGGCATCGGGTTGGGATATTTTTAAGTCTTTGGCCAGTTTGTAGGTGTTAAAGCTGGTTTTAAAAGTAATTCCAGGCTTGGTTGGTTGCACACTTGCGGCCGGTTTAAAGGCTTTTCGGGTATAAGTTGCCGGATAAACCGCGCTTTTCCGTCCGGAGGGCAATACCACCTGCGTTTTTACTACTACCGGTACATTCTCGGTTAAATTTAAGGTAACCGGCTGAGTGTATTGCTTGCTGCTGCTGGTTGGTTCGCTGCCATCGGTGGTATAATAAACGGTAGCGCCTTTTACTGTAGGGGCCAGGTTAAGGATAACACTGCTTTCGGTGGTAATCATATCTTTAAAACCTACCGGCTCCGGAATCCTGAAGTTTACTTTTGCTT